>JAAXIR010000049.1 GCA_012270265.1 Candidatus Poseidoniales archaeon | reverse complement strand
AGCGGTAGAGCTGTATGAATATTACAGAACGCTGAGCATAAAAATGTGTATTCTGGTGCGGTATACCCATCCAATCCAATCGAAAGTGGGCTCCACTCATCGTTGTATACGAACGATAACAATCCGGAAAAGACCAACGTCCCGAGCACCAGATAAACTCCATTGCGATATCCAGCAAGGATCATCATTCCACCAAATACGTAACTTGTCCCAATAAGGAAAGCCAAAATGGATTCAATCACGTATTCATTCATGAAGTCATCCCAAAACATTCCCAAGAAGAAGACGACTCCTATTCTGAAAATACCGTAGATGAGGATGAATGTACCCATCGTTGAAGCGAGGCCTGAATTGCTGTTGTTTCCGACAATAACGAATTGTGTCCCCTGAGGAGTGACGGCCATTCCACCTGCAGTATGCATTGGAATGACTTGAGGAATCGCTGTTGCTGCAGGAGCAACGCCACCGGTCAGAGCTTCATCGTATTCCATGAGTCGAATAACGACCTCGTCTTTTCTTCCGCCAACTTTCAGGCCACGTTCTTTGCACAGTTTCTTCAAGTCAAGCAATTTCATTGCGTCATAGTCCATGACAGATACTAATTGCTCTAGATTATTAAATACGGACCTGCATTATATTGCTCTTCAATTGGTTTCATCAGCCTCAAGACAACCATACACTCTGCGACCTGCACGATGATCTTGCCACCATGTCAACCGATCTGCGAGGTGTCTTGGAATAAAGAAACCAACTTTTCGGGGAGTTAATCCATGATTTCGCATCGTTCGATCATGGGACAAATTCGCAACAATCGATTGGGCTGAGCACCCTGGGTTTGCTGTTACAAACCTCATAATTTCTTCTTTCAATCGTTCAAAGCGTGCCTTTTTCTGGGAGCCTTTGCCCAGTCTTCTTGGAGACATAAACGCAAATGTTTGCGTTTACGCTTATCAAACAAATGGGGGAATTCCCTATTCCATTGTGACTGGTTGAACAGTCTTCCAATTGGCCGTCGCCAGTTTCTTGGCTTTCCCATCCGCAATGATCGGAGCAATTTTGTTCAAACGACCATGCATACCGTGCACTTGGAACTTGACACGAAGTTCAGCGGTAAGTGACGCTTCGAGCGCCTGCATTTGTTCATCATCAAGTTCCACACTTGCAAGTGCTTCTCCTGATGAGATCGAGGAGATGGTGAACACGTTATCCTTGCATGAAAGCGAAGGCCTGAAGTCCATATCATCTGGATGATTCATCCAAACTGAAAGGTCAAGGGAGAGGGTGTCTCGGATATTGACTCGACTGATTTCAACGGATTCAACCATGCCACTCAATCCTCCCAACCATCGGCCATTCAAACCCTTTTCGTTGAATTCTACTCAAATGCAATTTCTGTGATGACAGGTTCATGAACGACAATACGCAACGTAAGCGTCCAGTCGTTGCCTGGGTCAGGGTCGGGTAGAATATCGATGGTCGAATCTGGATTTGTTTGCAAGGCTCGAACAAACAATGCCCATGGGCTTTGGCCGAAGTTCTGTCCTGGTCGATCAAGAAGCAGTTGCATGACCATTTCTTCCGAGTCGGCTTCAATAACCTCGTCAAGACCTCGAGAATTCAACTCGTTCGCTGTAATCGTTGCCTTAGCGTTTTCAGACTGCGTGATATTACCGCCCTCGGTTTCAGCTTCTTCTTTGAATCCATCGCCTGGGATGGAAATGATGAGTGAGAAGTTATCGTACGGTTGAATAACATCGTTTTCAAGCTCAAGGACGGCTTCAAACGAAAGAATACGCCCTTGTTGACCTGGAAGGATTTCTTCCGTCCATTCTTCCCCTTCATCCAGGTAGTCGGACCAAGATTGCTGAATGACTTTCTCTTTCCATTCGATGTTGAATTGTCGCGCGCTCACATTGACTTCGAAGACTTCTGTAACAACACCTCCTTGGCCATCATCGATGGTCAGGGAGCCAACGTATACGCCGCTCGTATTGGTTGGAAGGAGGGTTTGTGGCTCGGTTGAGTCAACATCGTTTCGGCCATCTCCGTCACCGTCTGAATCAACGCCCCAATCCAAATCCCAACTGAAAGCAAGCTCAGCAGACTCTGGATCGGTTGAACCTGATGCGTCGAGAAGAACGGCATCACCGGCTCGTGGATTCTCGGGGAATGTCAAATCAATTGTCGGTACAC
>JAAXIR010000269.1:8319-11068 GCA_012270265.1 Candidatus Poseidoniales archaeon | reverse complement strand
GCAACAGATGTTATTGTCCTCGATGGAATGGTAGCGGATTCACTTGAAGCTGCACGCCCGTACGAGAAAGTCCACTCGAAACTCCTCATTGATGCAACAACGCTTGCAGCAGCCGATCCTCGTTCTTCCAACGAGCCTTTGGAAGGTTCGTTCAAGCAAGAAGTACCTGCTTGGAGGCAGGGACTCGAACCTGCACCATCCTTCGATGGACTTGATTCTGTTCTCGCATTGGATGACGTTTCTGATGCACGCATGCTTCGGGATAGTATGCTCGTTGTTACTACCAACGTACCAGCTTCACCATCTCCGAGAGAGGGTTCAGACGCTTCAAACGATGCCGCAGAAACGGCTCGTCGAGAAAAAATAGAGCAATTGAAAAATCAAATTTGGCAATTGGATTCTTCTACCTCCTTGCGATGGTTGTTCATCACCAATGACGATCTCGATTTGCACTGTGAGAAAGCTCGCCGAAGACTTCTCTGGCAACTCACGTCTCGCTTCGACGTTGGACGAGGACTCACCTTCGATGACAACAAAGAACGCATGTGCTGGGATGCAACCACGCCAATTCCCTCCAGTGAACACGGTGTGCGCCGATGGCCTGCTGTGACCATGCATTCTGACGAAACGCTGGAAGCAGTACGCAAACATCCCGAACTTGACAAATACCAATGGCCACCGCATCTTGAATTCAGGTGAAAGCATGAACCTCAAGCAAATCGCTGAGTTCGTAAAAATCGAACACACGCTGTTTTCGCTGCCGTTCGTTCTCATTGGCTACCTCATTGCGGTCGAGGAATTCAATCAAGGGTACGGAATTGACCTAATCTACATCCTCATTGCAGCTGTTGGCGCACGTGGACTTGCGATGACCTTGAACCGAATCATCGATCGAGACATTGACGCTGCAAACCCTCGAACACAAGGCCGGCATCTTGCATCAGGTACAATGAGCATGCAAACGGCTTGGATACTTACAGCCGTGTTCTTGTTGATGCTCCTCGTCAGTGCTGGCTTGCTCAATGAAGTTGCCTTGATGATGGCCTGGCTGCCTGTGCTTACTTTCGTCGTCTATCCATACATGAAGCGCTTTACCTGGTTGTGCCATTTCTGGCTCGGCCTTTGTCTTGGCCTTGCACCTGCGGGTGCATGGGTTGCCATTGCCGCAGATACGCATGGATGGGCAGCGATTACTGACGCATCACTATGGGCTCCAACCATCTTTGCAATTTCACTCGGCGTAGCACTCTGGATTGCAGCCTTCGACATCAACTATGCACGAATGGATGTTGAAAGCGATCGTGAGCAAGGCATCCACTCATTCCCTTCGAAATTCGGCGAACGAGCTACAACTCGAACAACAATTCAACTCTCCCTCCTGTGGTTTGCTTGCTTTGCTTTCTCCGACCCGATTGAAAGCATCTATTTCCTCGCAGCATCAGGTTTGATGGCTGTTGCAAACATCTACGTCGTCCTGAAAAAGGACAGTTTCTCCGACTTCCAAACCACGCTCTTCCGTGTGTCAATGCTGACTGGATGGGTTCTCCTCGCCTCTCTGATTGTAGGCTTTGCAGTTGAAGTTCCTACTTGATTGGAAGATTGATTGCTTTTCAGCAACAACCATGATCTCGAAGTGGAGCAGGGATGAAGGTCACTCGGTCCACGTCTTGTGTCTTCTGAAGTTGCTGCATGACTTTCCTCATGTTTCCTGCAGTTCCAGACGCTTGCATCATGTCAACGCACGAGTTGTTGAACTGGCTTGTGTGACTGTATGATGTTACAATGATTTCGCCCGAGTGGCGTATATTGTGCAATTTTTGCTCTATTCCGTGTTGAAAGAACACGATGAGAATTCCCTCAATTTCCATCTCACTGTCCATCGATTCTAGGCTGCCTCGTTGTAATTCCTCTGCAAAATGCAAAGAAGCATCTCGAAGGAATCGGCTTCGATTGTCATAACCTGACGTTTGGACAAGATTGTCCAACTCGTCTGCAAATTGATTGTCAACGCTGAAAGATACAACTCTGCTCATGTTTCTGGCGATACAGCATGCGATAATAATAGTTGTGTATTCGCTAATTATTAACTTGTATTATATATGTATTAACACTCGGAGGATTATGCGCAAAAGCACAATGCACGTATTATTGACCGCAAGCATCCTGATTTTTTCCAGTCTCGCTGGTTGCCTGGGAACCACAGACGAAGAGGATGAAGCAAGCAAAGGAACTGTCATTGTTTCGACCTATCACGTCGAACAAATTGTTTCAGCAATTGCAGGTGACACACTGAACGTTGAAATTTTGGCACCTTCAAACGTGCCTGTTCACGACTATGAACCATCAGCAGCCGATCTCGTTCGTCTGCAAGGCGCTGACATGTTCTTCTATCATGGACTCGGTCTCGAAACGTGGATCGATGCAACCATGGACAGTCTTGGTAATGATGCACCTCCATCATTTTCCACGCACGCCATGCCATCTGGTCAAACCGCCCTCGATTACGAGGGAATGCTCGTTGACCAATTGTGCAAGTCGCTCTCCGCACCGGGAACAACAGACGTCCACATCTTGTCAGAGTCGATGTACTTCGCAGATGAGATACACAGCGACAATGCAGCGCACAACCTCGCTATGCCTGAGGACGACCATCACGACGACCACGCCCAAGATGACCATCGCGATGATGACCAGGATCACCATCTCGATGATGACCATTATGAGATAGCTGACCATGAGGACCCCGGAG
>JAAXIR010000269.1:0-8309 GCA_012270265.1 Candidatus Poseidoniales archaeon | reverse complement strand
TGCGCCCACACTCCCGCAGACCGCTGCCGATCATCTCGACGACCACGATGACCATGTCGATGATGACCACGAGGACCACTGCGATGACTACCATGATGACCATGGCGATGATGACCACGATGGCCACGACGACCATGACGGCCATGATGACCATGACCACGGCGATCACGACATGATTGAGGCAGAAGAGACCTTGACCGCATCAAGCGACTGCCCAACAGACACAACAATCTCAGTTTACGAACTCGAAGCAGGCGAATACATGTTGGAATTCGAAGCAGAGGATATGGAAACATTCACCATTGCAATTGCAGCAATGGGCGGTGCACACCATCACCACCATGACCACGGACACGGAGACGGTCCTTTCGAATGGGCTGGTATCTTCAGCGTGTCTGATTCAACTCACACATGGACCATGGAAAAGGTCGATGGCTCGTACGCTGACCCAAGCATGCGCGTTGTTATCATTCCTACTGACACACCCACAGAAGCAACCATGCACAGCCTTGAGGGTGGTGTTGAAGCGCTAATTGAAGGAGATTGTAAGGTCGTAGAAGATGGAGAAACAATGACGCCAATTGCAGCGGATGGTTCGTGTTTCGAACTCCACGTTGGTAACGGTGACATCTCCTCGTTCAACATGGACACAGCTGGCATTACCGGATTCGCAGCATACACTGCACACAGTCCGTACGAATTCGAGAACACACAACATTACCTCAAAGACTCAGCGGGTAACGATATCGAACACGTCGCTGAAGAAGGCGGAGGCGGCCACGGAGATCATGGAGACCATGATGACGACCATTCTGATCACTGGGAATCTGATGTATGCCACGACATGGATACACACGAGAACCATGACGAGTACACCACTGAGGAAGACTGTGAAGCTGCAGGCTACATGTGGATGGAAGGAGAGCATGAGATGGATGCCGATGAGATGATTGAAATGTTCGACACGGACAGCGACGGACTCCTTTCGCTAAGTGAATTCCTTACCATGGCTGAAGAAATGGAGGAGGAAGACCACGATCACGACGATGAACATGATCACAGCGATGGCGACTCAGGTGATGATTCGGGCGATGCTCACGACGACCATGACGAGCATGACCCAATGCATGAAATCGAAATGGCAATGTTCGAAATTATCTTCCACATGGCTGACATGAACGAGGACGAAAACCTCAACGGAGACGAACTTGACCGACTTATCGATGCTATGGAAGGAGACCTACCAATCGATGGCGAAGAGATGGCTGAAATCTACTTCGACGTCTTTGACGAGGACGAAAACAACCTCCTTACGGTTGATGAATTCTCAGAGATGATGGAAATGATGATGTCTGACGAAGACGATCATGATGACCATGACCATGGTGAAAACGAAACACACGACGAAGATCACGATGACAACATGACCGAAATGATGTTCACAATGTACGATGCTGACCAAGATGGCAACATCAGCATGGAGGAATTTAGCGAAGTCATGGAAATGATGGGTGACGAGCACGAAGAAGGTGTTGCGTTCATTGGCTTCCACGTTGAAGAAGAAGGCGACTACGGTTTTGCTCTTCCAGCCGGTGTTGAACTCCACATCCTGAGCATGGGTGGACATGAAGGTCATGACCACGGTAGCCACGGAGAGGGTGAAATGGTCTGCTACAACATGAGTGTACACATGGTCGATCCAGAACTTACCACAGAGGAGGATTGTGAAGCTGCAGGCCTCATGTGGACCGAGAATCAACAACCTGACGATCATGCTGACGATGAAACGCATGACGACCATGGCGACGAGGAAGGTCACGATGACCACGGTGATGAAGAAGCACTTGCATACGATCCACACAGCTGGCTTGACCCAGTTGCGTACAAGGCACAGGTTGCCCTTGTTCTTGGTGAGATGAAGACGACCTTCCCTGACCTGGCTCACCCCTTCCAGAGCAATTCTGATGCCATCATGGCAAGCCTCGATGAACTCGATGCCAGCTACACCGCAGCGTTTGGACCAAACGGAACTTGCACCAACAACACTGTTGCTGCAAACCACAACGCCTACTCATACATCGCATACCGATACAACCTCGAGTTCGTGACCGTTCACGGACTCGACCCAGAGGGTGAGCCAAGTGCAGCAGACATTGCTGAAGTTGTTGAGAAGATCGAAGAGGATGCAATTACAGTCCTCTACATCGAAGAATACACCGATGAGACTGCTGTCAACAGCATCGTCGAGCAAACCAATGGTGCCGTTACAGTACAAACCTTGTACACGATGGAATTGCCTCCGAAGGATTCCAGTGACGACTATCTCTCTTTGATGGAGAAGAACCTCAACAGCCTCAAGGCTGGATTGGGCTGCTGATTAGGGCGAATTGAAGTTGGAGGATTGAATATGCATACAGTGGACATGTTGCCCATCGTTTTTGTTGGGGGTATATTCCTGTACATTGCATACAAGATTGCTTCTGAGTTCCTCTCTGCACGTCGTGCCATGTGAAGATTCTTGGATTGTTGTGAAACTGTCCAAGACCAAGCCTTGAGGCGGTTGTTGTGCAGGCGATTTCATCTAGTAGAGTCGCCGGGGCTCCTTCCATGTTGGAAGCGACGAACCTATCCGTCGTCCGATCAGGGAAGCTTGTTCTCGAAGATGTGAACTTGCGCATCAATAAAGGCGAATTTGTTGGAATCGTCGGCCCAAATGGTGGCGGCAAGTCCACATTCTTGTTGACCGTCTTGGGGATCTTGCAACCAGCAAATGGTAGTGTCACCGTTTTTGGACACAATCCGCAGAACGTCAATTTCAACGGCAATGTCGGATGGGTTTCTCAGAGCGCAGCAAGTATTCCAACGAAAATGCGCATGACGGTTCGAGAACTGATTTCTCTTGGAACCCTTTCAACCAGCGATCTGTTCTCATTTCGGCGGAGAAAGAACGACGAAGTCGTTGAGAGAGCCTTGGAACTTGTCGGTTTGACCGACCTTGCAGAGATGGACATTGGTCGTCTTTCCGGAGGACAACGTCAACGTGCGGTTATTGGTCGAGCGCTCGCTTCCAATGCTGAGTTGCTCATTTTTGACGAACCGCTCGTGAACGTTGATAGAAGTTCACGAAACGGAATTCTCAAGCTCTTGGATGATCTTTGTCACAACGAAAACAAGACCCTGTTGATGGTCTCGCACGACCTAACAGCCATTCGACAATCTGCTCACAGAGTCATCTATCTCGATGGTCAGATTCAGTACGATGGATCGCCAAGCGAGATTCCAGACTTGAGTGGATTAGCCGGTTTGGTTGGCTTACAACACGTCCACTCACATACACACAAGGAGGAAGAATGATGCAATTGAGTGAACACTTGGTTGAGATTCTCTCCAACGTTCTCGAGCCACTAGGGCCATTGATGCCTGGTGAAACCTTCCCTGCCTTCTTTGAATTGGAGATGTTTCAAAGGGCGTTGATTGCAGCAATCTTGACAACGATTGTTGCTGGATTCTATGGCTCGTTTTTGCTGATGAAAAATCTCGCATTGATGGGTGACGGCCTTGCCCACGTTTCCTTTGGTGGTGTTGCTGTCGGTATCGTTCTTGGTGCAACGGCACCGTTGTGGTATGCTCTTGTTTTCAGCTTGACTGCAGCGCTCATCATTCACGAATTACAAGAACGAGAGTTGCTTACAGGTGATGCGTCCATTGCAATCTTCTTGACAGGAATGCTTGCACTTGGTCTCGTCGTACTCCGTATTTGGGGCGGAGGCATTACCTCCGATATCGAAGGCTACCTCTTCGGCAACCTGCTCCTCATCGATTACAATGATCTTGATTTGATTCTCTACATCTCCATCTTCAGTCTCGTGACGCTCTATTTCCTTCACGATGCGTTACTTGCAACGACCATCGATGCGATTGCAGCACGCGTTCAAGGCATCCCCACTCGATGGATTGGGCTTTGGTTTAGTGCCGCTGTTGCAGCCATTGTTGTTTCGATGGTCCAAGTTGTTGGAACGCTCCTTGTAACAGCATTGCTCGTCACTCCGGCAGCAACGGCTCAACTCGTTGGAAGGAGTTTCAGAAGTTGCATGATCCTCACGCAAGTCTTCGGTCTTGCTTCCGTCATCCTAGGATTGTATTTCTCTGCAGAATTGGAAACAGGAAGCGGTTCGATGATTGCCCTCATCACAGCCATCATGTTTGCAGTCGTGCTCATTGGTCGCTCAGCCCTCCAAAATAGCACGCAAGGAAAAGCCTAGAGATAGGCATGGAACATTGATGAACCCAATCGGTTGTATGACAACCATGAACCCAATTGTCAAGTCCTTGCTTGAATTCAATGAAGCCTTTGAAATTCCGAAACTCGATGCGCCTGGCCTTGGTCCAGACGAACTCATCGAATTGCGAATCAAGCTCCTGACTGAAGAGGTACAGGAATATGCAGAAGCCGCTCGAGCAGGCGATCTTGTCGAAGTCCTTGACGCACTAGCAGACATCGGCTACATCCTTGCTGGAACCATCATCAATCACGGTATGCAAGATATCTATGATGATGCCTTCAATGAGGTGCATCGAAGCAACATGGCCAAACTCGTTGATGGAAAAGTCATACGCCGAGAAGACGGTAAGGTACTGAAACCAGAAGGATGGCAGCCACCTCAACTTGCTCAATTCTTGCAATGAATTGATGAATACCTGCTCAGTGGGAAAGACATGACCTCTCGACCTGTTGCACTCGTTACTGGCGGTGGTCGCGGTATTGGTGCCGCCATTAGTCATCGACTTGCTGAGGATGGGTACGATGTACTGCTCACCTACAATACTTCATCCAAACCTGCTGAGATGGTCGTCGATGCGATTCGCAACTCTGGCGGCGATGCCCTTGCTGTCAAGGTTGACTGTTCCGATGAAGGTGAGGTTGGATTGCTTGGTATTCATGCTTGGATGAACAGGAAGATCGATGCACTCGTGCTCAATCATGGCCGATACGATCGCGTTCCTGCTGCAGAAATGGAACTTGATGACTTGCGTCGAACCATGAAAGCCAACTTCGAAGGCGCCGTTAACGTCTGGAAGGTTGTTCAGCCACACCTTGCACCACATGCAAGCATGGTTGTTGTCAGTTCTCAACTTGCAACGCGTGGGTCGCCTCATGGAGCTGATTTTGCAGCCTCAAAAGCTGCTCTCAGCACATGGGCACGCTCTCTTGCGCTCGCTGTAGGACCAGAAGGCAAGCGCGTCAACGTCCTTGCTCCAGGCTATGTCGATACGGACATTCTTGCTGGTGATTCAGAATCCAAGCGTGCACAACGCATCGAAGAGGTTCCGCTGAAGCGCATCGGAACGGGTGATGACATGGCTTCCATTGTCTCATTCATGCTGAGCGATGATGCTGCCTACATCACTGGAGCAGTCCTTCATGCCAATGGCGGGCTCTATTTGCCTTAGACGCATCTTCATCAAGGGTTGGCGCGAAGCCCAACCATGACCGAGGCTTGGGATGATGACGGTGCGTTTGAGCACGTCGCTGACCAAGAGGTCGCTGATTCCGACTTGGTCGAACGGGATCCTTTCGATTTGTCAAAAGCCCTTGAAGGGGCAGCAATGGAACATTTACACCCATCTGTGAAGCGGTTTCGCTTGCACAGTGAATTCGAGCCTTCTGGAGATCAACCAGGTGCAATCGATGCTTTGGTTCAACAGCTTGAGGATGGTCAAGAACGATGCATTCTCCTCGGTGTGACAGGGAGCGGCAAAACCTTCGCCATGGCCAACATGATTGAGCGACTCAACATACCAACCCTGATTCTCAGCCACAACAAAACACTTGCACGCCAATTGTACCACGAAGTGGCAGGCTATTTCCCTGAGAACGCTGTTGAGTACTTCGTTTCGCATTACGACTACTACCAACCTGAGGCATATCTCGCAAAACGTGACTTGTACATCGACAAGGAGATGTCCATCAACGAACGTATTGAGCAGGAACGCTTTGCTGCAGTTGCAAGTCTCGTCAGCAGGCCCGATTGCGTCATCGTCTCGTCCGTTTCATGCATCTATGGTCTCAATCCACCAGAGACGTTCCTTGAACATCATGCACGTGTCCACAAAGGGCAAGAAATCGACCCTCAGGACCTTGTTCGTGAATTGGTAGGATTGCAATACACACGAACAACCACGGACCTCTCACGAGGCGAATGTCGGCTTCGAGGCGAAGTTCTCGATGTCTGGATGCCTTCCCGTGACGATCCACTGCGTATTCGCTTCGATCTTGATGGTGTAACGCATGTCCAAGTCTGTGACCCTGTTTCTTGGGAAGTCCTTGACGACCTCGATGAGGCTTGGATTCATCCGAAAGAATTCTTCATGACCAGTCAAGAACGCTTCGAGCAAGCACTCGAAAGCATCGAGGATGAGCTTCAGCTTCGACTAACGGAATTCGATACGCAGAACAAATTCATTGAACGACACCGCCTTGAGCAACGAACGCAATACGATTTGGAAATGCTTCGTGAGATTGGGCACTGTCAAGCCATTGAGAATTATTCCTTGCATTTCGATGGACGACAACCTGGCGAACGTCCCTACTGTCTCTTGGATGTCTTTGCCGCATGCGCTCGCCCATTCCATGGCGACCCGAAACAATTCCTTGTCATCATGGACGAATCCCACGTTACGCTACCACAAGTTGGTGGCATGTACTTTGGAGACAAGTCTCGAAAAGACAGCCTCATCGAACACGGTTTCCGGTTACCAACGGCAGCAGATAATCGTCCATTGAAGATGCCTGAATTCCAGCATCTTGTTCCACAGATGGTGTACGTCTCAGCAACACCAGGAGAGCGAGAACTTCGTCACCTCTGTGAAGTTACCAAACAAAAGGTCCCTCTTGGTCTCGAACACGTCGCCTCTGCAGGCGGAGCTCGCCCCGGTGAGAAGAAGAAAAAACACCCTGACTCTGAGACCATGTACGAATTGCTGCAATCCATTCAGGGCATTGCAAAGATGGAATTGCGACCAACTGGATTGCTCGATCCAAACATCGAAGTTCGCCCTACGGAAGGCCAAGTTGCCGATTTGCTTTCTGAAATCAATCTCCGTATTGAGAAAGGTGAACGCTGTCTTGTCACGGTTCTCACCATTAAATTTGCAGAGGAGGTTGCCGAATATCTGAACCGAATGGGTGTTCGGTCGCACCATCTCCATTCCGAAATCGATACCATTGAACGTACGGAAATCCTCAACGCACTACGAATAGGCCACATCGATGTCGTAGTCGGAATCAACCTGCTGCGAGAAGGATTGGACATTCCTGAAGTGAGCCTCGTTGCAATCTTTGATGCTGACCGTCAAGGCTTCCTCAGAAACGAACGATCACTCCTACAGACCATTGGACGAGCTGCGCGAAACGAGAATGGACGTGTCTTGCTCTATGCTGATGGCATGAGTCCAGCTATGGAAGCGAGCATACGCCAGACCCTCGAACGAAGAAAACGCCAGGATGCGCACAACAAGGCAAACGGTATCGTTCCGAAAACGATCATCAAAGCCCTTCCGCAAATGGGTGCTGAGGCTGATGAATTGATTGCTGGAACGGCAACGGCAAAGGACGGCAAACGTCGACTTGTCGCCAAGAAAGGAGGCCGAAAAGACGGAGATTGGGCCTCAAAGTTCAATCTCGGCGCTGGTGCTTGGGCCCAATCCGAAAGAAAAACTCCAATTGAAAATTCAAAAATTCAATTGACATATGATGAATCTGATGATGTCAAATCAAACCTTTCACGCGAACAACGCTTGGATTTGTTGAACGAACTGAAATCAGCCATGAAAGAGGCTGCCAAACAACTCGATTTCGAAGAGGCTGCACGGTTGCGTGACCGTATCTTCGAACTAGAGCAAACGCTGTAATCACTTCGAAAGGCGATGTGCAGCTTCGCTCAGCGTCTCATCGTCTTGTTGCAACGATCGAATGTAACGTGCGATGGTCTCATCCGAATCCCGAAGGTCGTACAAGTCACCTACCCATTCCAAAGGCTCGTCGAGCGTGTGCTCGCTGCCAGATTCAAACGCTCGCCACAAGGAGCATTCACTGCCATCTTGCGCCATCGTTTGCAAGAACCATGGAACCTCATCAAGTCGATTGGTGCAAGGCAAATCGTTCTCAGTGACTGTGACAACCCAACAACGACCGTGGCTGTGAGCGATGTTGGCATCCTGCAGGAATTCAAGCACATCGTCTCGTTCTGCACCAGGTTGCAACCAAATGAACGGAATGTTCCGTCCTTCGAGCAACCATTGTCTCAATG
>JAAXIR010000138.1 GCA_012270265.1 Candidatus Poseidoniales archaeon | reverse complement strand
ATCGGTACAGCAACGGAGGGTTCGCCCGTGATGCTCTCCGACGTTTGGCCATCGACGGTCGACATTGTTGAAGCACGCTCAGCCATTACACCAGAGATGTTCAAGCAACGCTACGCTGATGCCATGAACGAGCCACGATGGGATTCCATCCCATCTGAACCGAGTCCGTTGTATCCGTGGGACGAAGCATCGACCTACATTCGATTGCCAAACTTCTACCAGAACCTCTCTGCTGAAGCAGACCCTATCTAACCGATCAACGATGCAAAGGTGTTGTTGAAGCTTGGCGACTCGATTACAACAGATCACATTTCACCTGCTGGTTCGTTCCCAGCGGATGGACCTGCTGGAACATGGTTGGTCGAACGAGGAGTCGAGAAAGGCGACTTCAATTCGTTTGGCAGTCGACGTGGCAATCACGAAATCATGATGCGCGGAACCTTTGCCAACGTGCGAATTCGCAACCAACTCGCACCTGGAACGGAAGGTGGCTACGCTCTTGACCATACGACCGGGGAAGTATCCTCAGTGTTCGATGCTGCTATGAACAACGATGGACCGATGGTTGTCCTCGCTGGTTCTCAGTACGGAACGGGTTCATCCCGTGACTGGGCTGCAAAAGGCACCTATCTTCTTGGCGTCAAGGCGGTTATTGCTACGTCCTTTGAGAGAATTCACCGTTCAAACTTGGTTGGAATGGGTGTCCTTCCATTGACGTTCAAGGAAGGCGATTCCCATGAATCTCTTGGCCTCGATGGAACGGAGTCGTTCACCATCCCCGTTTCTGACGATGTCCAGCCATTGCAAGACCTTGTGGTAACAGCAACACATTCCGATGGAACAAGTAAGGAATTCACGGTTGCTGTGCGTCTCGACACACCTGTTGAAGTCGAATATTATCGCAACGGTGGAATTCTCCACACGGTCCTTCGACAACTTGCTGCGACCTCAGAATCGACATCTTGAAATGGAAGCAAAAGGAGTTGCAACCATGGCATCGGGTGACGTTCGGTTTACGTTTCGCTCAGATGAAACCGATGTGAACGTCACCATCGAAGGCAAAAGGGCATGGGTCGAAAGCATCGTCGAGGAACTTGGCCTTTCTGAGGTCGGCGTGATGCTGCCAATCGGCGTCCAGTCACCACTCCAAGATTCGCCATCACAAACGGATGATAATTCCGAGGATGATGATGCGCTTCTTCCACCGAGCGACATGGGGCCTGAACCAGATCCAAGCCGTATTCCCGTTGTACGTCGTCCGATTGGAGCGCTCAATGTCGATCTCGAAATCGAGAAGATTGGCCTTGAACCCCCGAGTGCTAACGATGTGTTTGAGCTGATGGATGCTTTTGCGGAACTTGACGAACCTCGTCCAATTCAAGGCGAGATGAGTGTCGACCCTATGGCTGAAGCATGGTTGAAGGAATTGATGCGGCTCATCGTTCGAGAAGGTGGGCGAACCGCCTTAGCAACGGAAACAATCGAAGAAGTTGCAAGTGCAAAATTGGGTGGTCGAACGGGCGTCGAGCTCAGCGTTTGGTTGGAATCTCTGTTTGCAGCCGGAAAACTTGTCAAAATTCACGGTGGCGATGCCACAGGTTGGGGCCCCTCGCCAAGATGGCTTGGCTGAGTTACAAATGGGGCGCAAGAACGCACATTTGCCCCGCGTGAGGCGAAGCGTAGCATCAAAGGGGTTATAGTGGAAGTATGGTTGGCTAAGTTGAGTGATATTGATGCAAACAGAGACAAACAAAATCGGGGCAAAACTTCGAAGCGTATTCCTTGTACTCATAATGGTTCTATCGACAACGGCTGCCTTTGCAACCAACGCAAGCGCATCTGCTGCACGAAATTATACCACCAACCGTGACCCAATTGACATCGGTATTGCCGATTTCAACTGTGATGGCCACAACGATATGGCCGTTGCTACCGACGGTACACACACCATTACGATTCTCCTGAACGATGGTACCGGAGACTTCACCGAGCGTTACGACGTTTGGGTCTCCAAGAACACCTCTCGTAACGCAGAGTGGGATGAGTTCTCGAACGTCCAGTTCCTTGAAGTCGGAGAGTTCAACGGTGACAGCGCTCCAGATATCGCCATCTTCCAGAGGAACAACCCATTCAAGACAGACGACAATGGCGCACCAGCTGGTGAACCAGGAAACCTGACCATTCTCGAGAACGATGGATGCAACAGCGACTCGTTCACCATCGGTCAGCGATTCACGCACTTTTGGGCATGGGATCTCGCCGTTGGTGACATCAACCAAGACGGCAACGATGACGTCGTAATTCTCGATCTCTTGAACGACATTTCCAATCAGCGCGTCGTCACCTACATGGGCCCGATCGGTACAAGCACTGCGCCAATGGTCACAGCACTAGGGACTGCAAATGCCAACTCATATCGAAGTCTCGAAATCGGTGATTGGGGCGAGTCCCAACAAGGTCTCACCGGACAATGTTACGATGAGGACATCTGGCTCTTGCGCAGCGAAGGTGTTGACTATGCAACCGGTCAAACAACCAACCCTGGTAACGATGATAACGTGACCGTCATCGAATTCAACTGTCAAACAAATCTGTTTCCAGCAACATACACCTTCTCGACCTCCACTCAAGCAGGTTCGCATGTTGTCAACATGGCCAACACCTTCGGTGCCTTGGACATCGGTGATATGGACAACGATGGAACCATTGATACCATCGCTATGACGCAAGGTAACCTCGAAAACATCACCTTCTCGACGTCTTCTGCCGTCGGAACGTGGTCGAACCCTGCATTGGCATATTTTGGCCCATACATCTCCTACGATGTTACTGTGGCTGATATCAACGGTGACGGCGAACCAGATTTCGTCAACCCAACCGTTGCATACCAACAGAACACCTCGGACTCCGCTGGTGGCTCTACCTCCTCTTTCTGGCTCAACTTCCCAACAACCGTACAAGTAACGCTCTCTGATGGTGCAGGTGGACACGTAACCCCACTCTCCTATGAGGCTGGACGCCGTCCAAACATTGCTGTGGTTGGACAACTCGCTGGTGCATCAACCTCTGCACCAGATATCGTCGTTGGGCACACGTCGTACAACTTCGGAAACTGGGTTGACAACCTCGGTTGGGACGCTCAATACGACTACCTCACTGTTGTTGAGATGGACAGCAAAGACATCGCTGTAACCGGCATCGAAATCAACCCAGTCGATCGGTTCTTTGGCATCGTCGGTGAAGGAAACCGAGACATCAACGTCACGATTACCAACACCGGTATGGACACGCTCACACAAAACGCAAACCTCGATGTTGTTCTCCAAGTCGTCGATGAAGCGAACTCCTCCAACACGACGGTGTTTAGCCATGACTTCGACACGCCTGCTGATGCGACAGGATGCGGCGGTGGCTGTACTTGGGCGTTCAACGAATACGTCGACCAATCCTCAAACTGGATTCTCGAAACCAACCACTCCGTTGGCGGTAGTGACGGAAACAATGCGCCAAACGTGTCTGCGAACTACCAAAACCCAACCGACTTCATGTGGGCTGGGGAATACAAGACCAACAGCAGTGGAGACGAGTGGTCAGGATATGGCCGTCACTGGGACGATGCGCTCACACTCGAGGACGTTGACTTGACAGGCTCTGATCGTGCTTTCCTCAGCGTCGAGTTGTTCCGACACCTTGGATACGGTGCTCTCGGGTCTGTTGATGCAACCACTGGACAGTGGCTCATCGGTGACCTATGGGACGACGTTGCCATGATCGAAGTTGGTTCAGCAGAGACCGGATGGTCGACCATCGCTTGTCCAACCTCTGCTCAAGTTGCAGGAGAGTGTCTCTCCGGATCTTCCATCTGGGGTGGCTACGACAACGACCGTGCCTTCAAGATCAACGGCTATGGCGGTGTTGCAGAAGGACGCTACTACTACGGTGTCTTCAGCTCTGGTACCTACTACGGATGGAGCAACTTCACCCAAGAAGGCGTTGGTGAGTTCGACCTTTCCCCATGGGCTGGCGAAACCGTTGACATCCGATTCCGTCTCCGCTCAGGATTCGAAGGATCGATTGCCGATGACAATGAATCCCTCTGGTCTGGTCGAGATGGATATGCTATTGACAACATCACCGTCTACAAGCAAAACACGGCTTACTTCCCGAACCCACAAACACTCCAGCAACCACTCACATTGACCAACCTTGGACCTGGTGAGGAAGAAACGGCCTCAATTTCAGCCAACCTCCTCAACGATACGATTTACCGAATCTCCGCAACTCTCAGCAACCATGCATGGGACGAGCAGAGTGTGAATGACGAGATCATCGGCTACATCCAACCGTTCAACCTGTACGACCCAGCAGTCGAAGGCATTGATTACTTCAACCCCGGTGGCTTGTACGCTGAAGGAATGTTCGACATCGATGTCGTTACCAACAACTGGGGGAACACCATGGTTGACTACGATATCAAGGCAACCGTCTTCTCTGCAACGCCTTCCGACGTTCTGTGCAGCGCACCTGCAGTCATCTGTAAGGAATCCTTCGAGGGTGGTGCCAACGGATACGTCTACAGTGACGATGGCAATCCACAAGGGGCCATTTACAACGAGGCGACCTGTAACGATGTCATCTTCAACAACAACGCCTACTGGTTCGGTCACCCATGTGACACGGCAACGCAAGGATACGGCGACCTATGGGAGAACGAGACACTCCCCAGCACTGGGTGTGAGTTGACACTCCTGTCCGGGGACTTCGGATCTCTGAACGTCGAGTACTATGCGGATACCTTCTACGGTATCGATGTCGACGGAACATCCATTGTCGATGTCAACGACTACGCATCCATTAACGTCGATTTCACCAAGGGCAGCGACACATACTCAGGTGTTCTCCTCGGACAATGGAACGACTACGACGAAGACGGAACCTGCCGCAACGACGACAACGGTGACGGATTCACGAATTCAAGCGAATCCATCAACCAAGCAGAGATTTCCTTCATTGGTGACTCTGCTAGCACGGACGGATCGGCAGGCAACTACAACGTCTTCTTCAACACAGACGACCTCGTCTCGAGCCGAAGCATCGACTTGACGCACCTGTATGTTCTCAACAACACGGCTGCAGACAGCTTGCAGTGGTTCCGTGAGTGCATCTCACTCGCAGGCTCGACCGTTGATATCAACTTCGAGTTCCAAAGCGACGGTGACGGACGCAACGGTATCAACGACGGCTTCAAGGGTGTTGCTTTCAACAACATCACATTGCAGGAATTCACCTTCTACGAGGATGCTTCCTACACCGTCTCTCGAACCAATGTGGATGCAGAAGACGTTGCAACAACCACCGTTGCCAACCACGAGTTCTTCTCCGGCGTCTACATGATTCGTGCAGAGACCATCTTCGACAACACCACCGCTGGTGTACCATGGTTTGGCGACGATGAAATGAGCAACTCCAACAACATCGAGCAAGTGATCTTCAACGTTGAATCGGTTGACATCACACTCGGTAAGCCAAGCACACTTGCGTGCTTGGATGATGGCGTCTACGCTTGTGTCCTCCCAATCGATGGAAGTTTGACACACAACTGGGACCTCAAAGCAACCAACGGTGTGTTGGCTGGTGATTACATGTTCTACATGACCGTCTTTGACGAGACCGATGGAACACAGGTCTACCAGGCCTCTTCCGCTCCAACCACCACAACACTCGCATCGAACGAGCGCATTGACTTGACGTTCCCTGCGTACAACGGTTGGATGGATGGCCACACCTACAACATCAGTTTCCATGCTGAACTTGCCAACGGAAACCCAAGCGGTAACGTTCGCTACTTCCATGCAACCTTTGCCGACCAAATCGACGTCGCCATCCTCGGCGATTCAACTGCACGAACCTCAACAATCAAGCAAGATCTCCAACTCTTGGGCATGTACTATACACAATTCGGCATCAACGATTGGACCACCTATCTTGATTCTGGATGGATGACGCACTACGACAAGATCCTCTTGCCATGGCAAGAAGACATCGCTGCAAAGGACGTTGAAAGCGGTGGCCGTGGTTATTACCAGAAGCTCGGCTCTACTGCCAACCGACAAACGCTCGAGTCGTTCATGTCTGCTGGAGGTACTGTACAGGCTCACCTTGGTCCTCAAGGAAGCCAAATCTACGGTCTTGACGTTGGATTGAATGGCCGTCTACCGTTTGGTATGGATGTCCAAAGCCGAAACACGCCTGAGACCAAGATTCTCTACACTGGCCTCGACATTGCGGACCCATTCCACCCAATCATGGACGATGTATCCACGACCGCCTTCCAAGGCTTCGAGGGTGATGGAACTGTTGCAACAGCCGTTCTCAACACAAACTCTGTGAGCACGCAAAACGTTCCTGGTGTCTGTAACGGATACATGGAAGATGGTGGATTCTTCCAGAGCCTCTTGCGAACCAGTGCGAACAGCAAGGACGTCATCATGGGAACATGCAGTTACTACCAAGGCGGTATGATCGTTTCAACCATCGACGTATCGACTTACTCGTCTCGAGCAGACAGCACAACCTTCCCACTTCTCGGAAACATGTTGTCCTACTCCGTCACGCCTTATCCAGAAGGATTCGGTGCCATGGGCCAAGATCTCGGACTGACCATTGACGGTGAAATGCCAGGCATTGATCCTTCAACCGGTGGATATGCTACACACTACATGAAGAGCGATGCGACCGTCAACTTCGGTTACACAACAGCTACCTCAGCAACGCTCACAGCCGATTGGATCCTCGACGGTCCAACCGACTGGATGGGTCAAACCATGGCAAGCGGAACCGACCACATTTCGGAAGCCTCCCCATCTGCGACCTTCTGTAAGACCGACTTGTCGTCTGCAACAGGATGTCTACAGGGTGCTACATGGACCGTAACTCTGCTTCTGCACGATGAAGCAGGTCACGCTCGAATCATCACCGTCGATGTCGAAACCAACGACGTCCTCGCTGACGCCTTCGCTCCTGAAGCAAACATGAGCATCGACATGCGTGATGAGTATGCAGACAACATCGAGTACATCAGAACGAAGACAGTTACCGGAACAGAATGGGACGTCAACCGTGTGCTTCTCTCTGAAGCAGGTGAACTTGTCGTCCACTTCGATGCGAGCGAATCGTTCGATGCAGATGCAATCGATGGAACCAATGGAATCGTTACCTACGAATGGAAGGTCTTCTTTGACGCTCCATACGGTGATACCTCGTTCAACTTGGAAGGACACACGTTCGAAGAATCCGCTGCAAGCAACGGTCTCTTCTCGTACAAGTTCCAAAACGTCACCGTTGACGATTCAGGAACTGCAGAGTCGCAGATCCGTATGGAACTTCGTGTCTACGATGCATCCGGTAAGTTCTCGGACAAGTTCCGAATGTATTTCGTCGTCGTACCAGAAGGATACGGAGATGAAATCCCGGTCGTTCAGTACAATGACTTTGAGAACACATCCGTTGGTGTAAGCGAATCAACCTACACCATCACCGGAACCATCCTCTCAGGATCCGAAACCGGTGAGGTTTACGTCGAAGCAGCCTTCTCGCGAGAGGACTTTTCGGCATCTGCGATTGAGAAGTACAACCTCATTACAGACAGCAAGTTTGACCGTTCAGATGCTCTAGCCGACGAAGATACGTTCGAACTGACATTGAACATCGATGAGTTCTACAGCAATACGAGTGAAGTTATTGAAATCTGGGTTCGAGTCTACGAAGGGGACGATGAGCGATGGTCCGATGATTTGACCAAGATGGTTCTCATCAACCTCAAGCAATGTCGTGGTGTCCTCGCCAACGAGAGCGCTCTAGCAGCCGGCGGTGAATTCGCATCGAACTCAACCACCTCTGAGTGTGACTGGATTGGTGAATGGGAATACGACCCTGAGACCGGAACATGGTCTGAGCCAAGCACGGACAATCAAGGAGGCGAGGACACAGAGGAAAGCAGCCTGATGCTCATTATCGGTATCATTGCAACCGTTCTTGTTCTTCTGCTTGTATCTGCCTTCTTCCGAAGTGGCCTAAGAGGTTCCAAGGTCGACAACCTCAGTGCAGCTGCCGCAGGCTATGGTCAAGAGATGGATATGACGGAACAATACGTCCAGCAACTGATCGCTCAAGGCTATCCTGAAGAAACGGCACGGGCTTATGCTGCCCAATATGTGGGTCAATCTGCAGCAGCCGCAGCGCCAGCTGCAGCCGCACCTGCAGCTGCAAGCAACGATTTGTACACGCAATACTACAACCAGTATTTCCAGCAATTCGTTGCCCAGGGTTACGATGAAGCAACAGCTGCTCAATACGCACAGCAGTATGCCGCACAAGCCCAACAGCAGCAATAGGTGCAAGCGGCCCCGTGGCCATGAAGATGGGTTGAAAAACCCAGAGTACTCGCAAGAGCCATGGAAGGTTTGGATACGGGCGAAGGCTATGCAGTTCGCGACATTGGACTTGCAGATGAAGGATCTCTGAGAGTTGATTGGGCCCGTTCCAGAATGCCGGTTCTTGCAGCACTACGAGAAGAAGCAGAACGTACGAAACCACTGGCAGGTATGCGTGTAGCAGGTTGCTTGCACGTGACCAAAGAGACCGCTGTGTTGGTCGAAACGATCGCCGCTGCTGGTGCTGAACTTTCTTGGTCCGGATGCAATCCTCTGTCAACACAAGACGATGTTGCTGCTTGGCTCGCTCGTGAAGGCTATTCTGTGTATGCTTGGCATGGTCAAAGCGTTGATGATTTCTATTGGTGCATCGACAAGACACTGGAGTTCAAGCCAACGCTCACGCTTGATGATGGAGCCGACTTGATCGTTCGAGTCCATGGTGAACGCTCTGAGTATGCAGAAGGTGTTCTCGGTGGAACAGAGGAAACCACAACTGGTGTGCATCGACTTCGAGCAATGGCCGCTGCTGGTGACCTCAAGTATCCTGTTATCGCTGTCAACGATGCTGTAACCAAGTGGGACTTTGACAATGTCTACGGGACTGGTCAATCAACGCTCGATGGAATCTTGCGAGCAACATCCGTTCTTATTGCAGGGAAAACAATGGTGGTGGCAGGGTACGGTCACTGTGGAAAAGGTGTTGCCATGCGTGCTCGTGGTCTTGGAGCCAACGTTATCGTGACAGAAGTGGATCCACTCGCTGCACTCCGAGCCGTTATGGATGGTTACAAGGTCATGACCATGGACGATGCCGCACCATTGGGTGACATCTTCTGTACTGCGACCGGAATGAAAGACATCGTTGTCGAGCGCCACTTTGCAACGATGAAAGATGGAGCCATCGTATCCAACACTGGGCATTACGATTGCGAAATCGATGTTGTTGCACTTGAGAATCTCTCCACCTCCGTTCGAACCATTCGCAAGGACAACGAAGAGTTCACGCTTGGGAATGGAAACAAAATCCATCTTCTTGCTCGAGGACGGCTCGTGAACCTTGCAGCCGCTGAAGGCCATCCTTCTGAAGTCATGGATATGTCCTTCGCAAATCAATTCCTTTCGTTGTGCAGACTCGCTGCTGAAGCCAAGGATATGGACAACAACGTCTACGACATTACTCTTGAACAAGATCAAAACTTAGCGACGACGAAACTCGAAACAATCGGAGTGAGCATTGATACACTCACAGCAGACCAAATCGAATACAAGGACGATTATACTGCAGGAACCTGAGCAACTTATTCCTCTTCAAATGAGGTGAGTTCCTCATCCTGCTCTTCTTCCCAGAATGGGGCCTCATCGGAGATGTGTGAAGAGAAATTAGGCAGCTTTGGCTTCCAATCACCCTTGAAGGTCTCTTTCGCATCCACAATTTTCAGCATTCGATCTTGGAATGCAGGCGGCCTTCTGCTAAGAATAAACATGAACAGTTTGGAAATTCGAATCTCTTCAGGTATGACCACATAGCCTGTTGCAGTTTCGAAGTCCATAGCCCGTAACAGATTGAAAGCAGGTCGATTGAGTCGTTGGAACCACCGTCTCGAGATTCGCATTCCAAAGATGACTGTGGTAAGAATGAGTAGAGAGGTAAGACAGAAACCCCCGAATCCAGAACCGAACAACTGTGGCGCCATGATGACTTCCAGCATGAGGATTGGCGTTGTGATGAGGAGGAAGATTTTCGATTCACTGATCGGCGGTTTGTTCATTCGCATCTTGATGGCTTCCCAACCGTCGTGATGCTTTTCCCACGGTTTGAAATGCTCAGAAGAGGGTTGCTCACTGGCCAATTGACACATTTGATGCAATCGTGCAACGCGTGCATACTGCGTAGTAGCAAGGTCCATGTTTTCATCAAAAATGGACTGCAACCGATCGCTTGCTTCACCGTACAGCCCCATATCTGCAAGGATAGCTGCTTGCTCTACAATCGGTGTGACTTCTTCTGGTGCATGATGACGTGCATCTTGCCACCATTGTAGCGCATCCATGTACAAACCAAGTTCATCGGAAAGCAGTCGTCCTCCTCGAACCCACATGGCCAGATCATCTGGTTGGAGAGCGACCACCTTTTTCGCAGCAGAGAGTGAGGAAGCGGCTTGCTTCAAGGTTGGTTGCAATCGAGACCCTGGAAGACTTGCATCAGAAATGACTCTCCAAGCATCGGCATGCTCGGGGTCAAGTTTGACCGCCTTTCGAGCATGCTTGAGCGCTTCTTCACGGTTTTCAGCATCAAGTGCTTCAAGCGCATCCAAGTAATGGGCTTCTGCTGTCACGTCTGTTCACCTCAGTCGTCTCGATCCTTGCCTTGATAGCGTCGAGGACGAATGGGTTGAGGTCCTCGGTTGTGTGCATGGCCTGGCCGTTTTCCACGGGCTTTTCGATAACGCTCATTTGGACGCTCATCGTTGCGATCACGGCTTGGACGACCTCGTCCAGAGTCACGTCGATCATCACGACTGTCTCTGTTGCCACCAAAACCACGGACTCCGTCGCGCCTTCCGCCACGTCGATCTGAATCTCTCCCACGGCCTCCACCACGTCCGACATAAACCAAACCACGGCCACCGACACGGACTCAATCACTTCGAACACAAACTCATACACCTCAAAAACCAAAAACACAAAAT
>JAAXIR010000084.1 GCA_012270265.1 Candidatus Poseidoniales archaeon | reverse complement strand
CTCTTGAAGAAGAGGGCTTTGTAAGTGACACCGCCGACGGTCCATGTCGGGGCCATCTTGGCTTCTTCGCTGTTTTTCAAGGCGAAGTAAATTATGCCGACTTGGTCGAACGTGGACGTGAACTGGGACTTCCCGGTTATTCTGGACCCTCTTTGGGAGAAGACAGAAGTGCTGCTCACTCACATGGAGACAACGGCCACCTTCATTGGGGCCTAAACGGCAACCGCTGGGATTGGAGTTCCCTCAATTTTGATTGGGATGGATGGATTCCAAGACCTCGCTCTGGCAGCAAGGCTTTCGCTAACGCAGTGAAGGACCTTAACAGGTCAGTGGGATTTGTTGAAACAGAGGACTGGGAAGACGCTCAAGGGCGTCGACGGGCTCGTGTTTCATATGAGGTTGTTATGTTGCGAAACAACAAGGAGTTCAAACTTGTACGACGATGGCGAGGAAAGAACGTCGCAAGCGGACGGTGGGACAGTATTACGGAGGACTTATTCCGTATTCAGTTCGTTCCACCTGAACGTGGAAGTCACCTACAACGGTGGCGCCAGCGATATGTTCACCAGACCCTGACTGGAAATCCGCCAAAGGACATGCCACGAGCAGAACCAAGCGAACTAAGTGCACTTTACGATGTGACACCTTGCGATGCGTCTGTCAGCGTGCGCCCTGCGCAGATTCAGCAAGTGAACCGAACGTTGCGACTCGCACTCCTTCGTGAGTGTACTACTGTTGACCAAGACGGACTTCGCTCTATCATCCGACGTGCTATCAAGGACGTTGGTGGTATGCAGTTCGGTGGGTCTTCTGGTGGTGTCTATTACATACCAGACTGGAACAACACCCAGCATTACATGCAGGCGCTTGTTCCGTTCTCTGAACTTATCAACTGGTTCGGTGAACAAAACTATCAAGTCGAAGAATATGTCGAAGATGAAGATGGCAGTTGGGTCCGCCAACAAAGGACTCCGCCAACAACATTCCGACTACTTGGCTATGTTGAAAGTGCTCGTCAGATGGAATACCTCCGTCAGGACATTGCACGAGAAGTTGTTTCCTCAATCAACGACTACTACGATGACCTCGTCAAGGTTGTCAGTCAGACGACGATTGAAGACCTTCCACGGGAAATTGACCGACTATGGCGCGAGCAACGAACGCTTCGTGACCGACTCGGCAACATGCGTGGAATCATCGGAGACAGCATCAACGAAGCACTTGCACCTCACTCTGGGGTTCAAGCAATCTTTGACGAGCGGTTAGGTGCAATTACTACGGGTAGCCAACAACAGGCCAATCGCCTAAGGCAACTCATGCGCATCGAACTGCGTGATGAAAACGGGGACGAATGAGCCCCAATCGTGTCGACAGATAATGAAGACCAATGCACATGTATTGAATGCGTGTGCCCTAAATGTCATACCCCATGGCTTGCGAACACGACGTTCGAAGTCTGCGGGGCATCAAAATTGTATAAAGGCAAAGTATGGCTCAACAGATATTGCAGTGGGTGTTATCAAGAAACGTCCATTCCATTCTTTGTCGACCAAGATTGGGTTGATGAACAGAGAGCCAAACGCTTCAAACGCCTGTTTGAAGAAAAACATGGAGATGCATGACTGATATTGAACGGCGACTTTCGGGAGAACCCGAAGAACAAGTGACAAAGGCCGATATGGAAATCGCTGATACACTCGGCGTGCCCTTGGAGAACTTTTTGAATGATTTCAAAAAATGCTCCATTTGTGGCAAGTATTTCTCTGGATATGGACACAACCCATTTCCATTTTGCTCCACTGGAGACCGCTGCTGTGATGAATGCAACAACGATGTTGTCATCCCACACAGAATACGGCGCGCAATGCAGATGCGACAACAAGAGCGAAGAATGGATTCATTGAAATGAATAACGGCTGTCACAAGCCAATCGTGGACAGAGATGTCTCAATTATGTCTCGGCTTATGCCGGGAGAAATCTTAACGGACCCAGAAACAAGGGAATCCAATCTCGAAAAAGAACTTCAACTGAAAGAACAACGAATTGCTATACTGGAGAATGAAATTGCGTCAGTAAGACGAAATAAAAAAAGGCAGACTTACAGGCCGTCAGCCGGTCTGTCTCCTTCTTTTTGCCATGACGACTACGAAAACCCACCGTTCATTGGACAATGCACCCCTCTTGCCCCAACGCCGTTCTTGCATGTGC
>JAAXIR010000037.1 GCA_012270265.1 Candidatus Poseidoniales archaeon | reverse complement strand
GGTCTCCAACGGTTCCATGGTCGCTGAAATCCCAATCCGCTGCACGGGTCGTTCGAGAAGTGTGTCCAAATACGCCAATGTCAGTGCAAGGTGAACACCACGCTTGGTAGGGACAAGGGAATGCAATTCGTCGATAATCATGTATTCAACATCGCTGATGATCGGTTGGAATTTTGGTGATGTAATTGCAATGGCTAGACTTTCAGGTGTTGTAATGAGAATGTGCGGTGGGTTTCGCAGCATCTTCTGTCGCTCGGATTGTGGCGTATCACCCGTACGGAGACCTACTCGAATTTCTTGCGCACGGTCTGGCAAAAATCGTTCTGAAATTTCATTCAACGGCCCTATCAAGTTCTTTTGGATGTCGTTCGCAAGCGCTTTGATCGGTGAAATGTACACGCAATGAATGCGTTTTTCCAATTTACCGTTCAAGGCTTTCCGTACCAGCTGATCGATAATGGTCAAGAAAGCAGTCAGCGTTTTACCTGAACCAGTTGGTGAGCAAAGAAGGAGATGCCCTCCATCCATGATCGTCGGAATTGCAAGTTTTTGTGGACGCGTAAAATCAGGGAATTTATCCTTGAACCAGTTGCGGACTGGCGGACATAATTTGTCCATCAACGCATCCGTATCCATCGGAGTGTCGAGATATGTAATCTCAGGCATATTTTTTCCACCAATCTCAGTGGTCCACAGGCTTGGTACGATACATATGATTGTTTCGTTGCGTCCTTAGGCCCAGCCAAGGCCTTTTTTGCCCCAACGAAGGACCGTCTCTGTTTCTGGTTCTTTGCCGTTCAAAAGCAAGGGTGATTGTGTAGAAATGGGTGGCATGAGAATCTCATGAAGCGCTTTTGTTGGGCATGAACCAATACAGGAAAGACAGCCTACGCATTGTGAAGCAACAACAACGACTGGTCGCTTTTTGTGCTTACGTTCAGGCGGGTTTGTTGCGAGAGGAAGGAGTGCCTCAAACGGACAATGTGGTATGCACAGATCGCAACCCGTGCAATGCGCTTCGGTGATAGCCACCATGGATTGTCCCATGGTTCCTCCTGTGTGCTCAGGTTTTTGAATTCAAGCCTTCGTTCCAGAGGTCAAGTTGAAATGCCCTCCTCATCAGGAGAACATGAGGGGATTTCTTGTCCAAAGATGACGCACGTCTTGAACGATTGCAGGGAATGCTACGACAACGTGGTATCCTTCTCCCCGCTTTTGACATGTACGGGGGCGCAAAAGGACTGTACGACTTCGGACCAGTGGGTGGGCGCCTTCGCTCAAGGCTCAATCAAGTTTGGCTCAATCATTGGCTGTCAATGGGTGACGTCGTGGAAATTTCCTGCCCAACAGTGACGCCTTACGAAGTTCTCGAGGCGAGTGGGCACGTTGGAGAATTCTCAGATTTCATGACGGTGTGTAAGAACTGCGGCGAGGCATCTCGAGCAGATACATTGCTTGAAGATGACCATCCTAACCCTGATGCCCTATCAAAATCCGAATTGCAAGAATTGCTCATCGCATCTGCCCCCACATGCCCTGCTTGTTCAGCTTGTGATTGGAGTCCGATTGAGGCTCAAAATTTGATGTTCTCCACAACCATCGGTGCAGGCTCATCTGGCCGACAAGGGTTCATGCGACCCGAGACCGCACAAGGGATGTTCACATCTTTCCCGACGTTGTATCGTCACTTCAGAGAACGCCTTCCGTTCGGGGCTGTTCAGGTCGGTAAAGGATATCGCAATGAAATATCACCTCGTCAGGGCATGATTCGACTTCGAGAATTTAACATGGCAGAATTGGAGTACTTCATCGATCCTAATCAACCGATTGATCATGATTTCTCGCCTTGGTCGTCGGTCCCGTTCAATCTGGTCGATGGAGAAGGAAACTTACACTCCATGACGCTCAGTGACGCTGTTGAGAAGACGTTGGTTCGACATCCGACGGTTGGATTCTTCATGGGTCGCACCTATGATTTCCTCATTGGAATCGGAATTGATGCGAACCGATTACGATTCAGACAACACGCTTCCGATGAAATGGCGCATTATGCAACAGATTGCTGGGATGTTGAAATTGAAGGTTCGTATGGTTGGGTCGAATGTGTCGGTATTGCTCATCGAGGGTGTTACGACCTTGAGGCTCACATAAAGGGTTCATGAATATAAATGAATGGTCTCGGAGCATTTTATGATGATATGATTGTGGAAAA
>JAAXIR010000134.1 GCA_012270265.1 Candidatus Poseidoniales archaeon | reverse complement strand
CTCTTGTTGAAATTGGTGAAGATGGAGCCAACGAAGGTGCCCGCACCTACAAATGGATTTCACAGTGATTGTACTGAGAAGCGATTACTGACTCTTTGAAAGCCCATCCAGCATGGCTTTAACCATCGCATCAAGATCGAATTGCGGCGACCAGTTCCATTCTTCTTTGGCGACCGAACCATCGATTGAATCTGGCCATGAATCTGCATAATTCTGGCGTACATCAGGTTTGAAATCAAACGTAAATCCATCCACTTCGTTGGCGATGGCTGTCGCCAATTCTTCTGCAGTAAACGAAAAACAATCGATGTTGTAACCAGCTTTCGATTCACCAAGATGTTCACTAGGCTCATCCATCAACAACAGTGTTGCTCGGATTGCATCGTCCATGTAGAGCATGGGCAATCGTGTATCTGCACGGACAAAACAATCGTAATGTCCGTCGTTCAGCGCAGCATCGAATATTTCCACTGCATAATCCGTCGTGCCACCTCCTGCTGGTGCTTTGTACGAAATCAAACCAGGATAGCGTATGCCGCGTATGTCCAATCCGTATTTCTCTTCGTACTCTTTAGCGAGTTGTTCGCCTTCGACTTGGTCTCTCCATACACAGTCGTTGGGTTAAGTGGCGTGATTTGCGGAGCATGTTTTGGTGCATCTGGTCCATACACGGCGATGGATGAAGGGGTAAAGACGCGCATCGAACATACTCGCGCTGCTTCGAACACAGAGATGGTTCCACCAACGTTGACCTTTCGACACAACTCTGGATTCTTCTCACCAGTCGCAGACAACAGGGCTGCTAAGTGGTAGACTGTGCCAACGCCTTCCTTCTTACACACATCGATGATCGCTTCAGTATCGAGGACATCAAGCGTAAGATAAGGACCTTGACTGAGGTCAACCTGTTCGGCCGAACGGAGGTCAGAAGCGATGACAGATGAAGAACCGTGTTGCTTGCGCAACGCTTCAACAAGTTCGGTTCCAATCTGACCAAGGGCTCCTGTGACCAGTATCTTGTCGCCAGATGGCCCCGACATACACTGGGCTTAATCTGACGATACTTGAACGTAGAGATGAACCATAGTCAATTGTCTTAGCCAATATTGATATGGTATGCGCGACGGCTAGAAATCCCGTTGATAGGTTTGAGGTACGTAATTGTCAGCGGGGGCGTGCTCAGCGGACTGGGCAAAGGTGTTACTGCAAGTAGCATCGGTGTTCTCCTGAAGAGTGCCGGATTGCGTGTTACGTCAATCAAAATCGATCCCTATCTCAACAGCGATGCTGGAACCATGAGTCCGTTCGAGCATGGTGAAGTCTTCGTTTTGGACGATGGTGGCGAAGTCGATCTTGACCTCGGCAATTACGAACGTTTCCTCGATCTCAACCTTGCTCGAGACAACAACCTCACAACAGGCAAGGTCTATTCCAAAGTCCTCGAAGCTGAACGTCGTGGCGACTATCTTGGAAAAACCGTTCAAGTCATTCCCCACATTACCGATGCTGTTCAAGATTGGATCATCGATGTCGCCAAGCGACCTGCTGACGGAAGCGATGAAACACCCGATGTCTGCATCATCGAACTTGGTGGTACTGTTGGCGATATCGAAAGCGCACCTTACTTGGAAGCGCTCCGTCAATTCCAGTTCCGGGTTGGAAGAGATAACGTCACCTTCGTTCACGTCTCTCTCGTTCCAGTCATGGGCCCTGTTGGTGAGCAGAAAACAAAGCCGACTCAGCACACGGTCAAGGAACTCATGGGACTGGGAATCACGCCAGACGTCCTCGTTTGTCGTTCGAGCAAGCCATTGAACGATGAAACCCGTCAGAAACTCTCAGCCTTTTGTCATGTCCGTCCCGAAGCAGTTTTCTCGACACACGACGTTCCAAACATCTACCACGTTCCATTGATGCTAGAGGAACAAGGATTCTGTGATATTCTGGACATTGATTGCGATAAGACAGGTCTTCTCGCTGAATGGAGGGCTATGGCACATCGACTCGATGAACTCACCGAGGAGGTCAACATTGCAATGGTCGGAAAATACACCGATCTTTCCGATGCTTATCTCTCCGTCATCAAATCACTCCAACATGCTGCACTTGCGGTTGAGCGTAAACTCAACATCGATTGGATTGAAGCAAGCGACTTGGAGGATGCAAACAACGCTGAGGGGTGTGGGCTTCTCCGCAATGGCGACGGGGGTCTGGTCGCTGGCGGTTTCTG
>JAAXIR010000201.1 GCA_012270265.1 Candidatus Poseidoniales archaeon | reverse complement strand
TCAATTCTTGGCTTCGGAGAAGACGAGCCAGTGTACCAGCCGATTGGATTTGATGCAAGTCAAACACGATGGTATGCACAAGAACTCGTCAATTTGGGGCATCCTGAATGGGAAGGTCGTATGTCTGGAAGTCCTGAAGAGGCTGCTGGAGCGCAAATGATTCTCGACAATCTTACCGAAATGGGGTACTCACCTCAGTTGAATACCTATCCTGTTCCTATGTTCGCCATCAACAGTGCTCCCATTCTCTCAATGTGTATCCCACCTGCAGGAGGATTCTTTGGAGGACCTGTCACTGGTGCAGCATGCAACAGTGGCGTCGGTGCGCAAATCACAACCTTTGAACATCGTACAGAATTTGTCTTACAAGGATACTCCGGCTCTGCGGATTATCAATTCGGTCAAGAAATGGAATTGATCGACCTTGACGATGGTACTGTGGATTCACTCTGGACCGATGCAGCCGGTAAAGTTGGGATTGTTCGAGGTGGAAACAGCATCGATGGAAACACTGGAATCTACATCAAGGCTGCGGAAAATGGACTCGCAGGAATCTTGAGAATCAACAACCAATCCAATTGCGGACAGATTGTGGCAGATGACTGTATTCCAATTTTCAAATCCATTCGTGTTGACGACATGAAGGCTGCGAACAGTGGCTCGATTCCAGAAAATATACCATTCATTGCGGTTTCAAACAACACTGGAAACCAGATGCTTGAATTGGCTGCACAAGGAGCCTTCCTTCGTTTGTTCTCCGATGTTGATAATGCAGGAGAGCTCTCCGTCAGTGTCCCATGTGGTACGCTCTACGGAAAGAGTGAGGATCTCATCATCGTAGGGGCTCATCACGATACAGTGTATCATGCCCAAGGTGCAGTCGACGACACATCAGGCACGGCCACTGTCCTTGAGATGGCCCGTCAAATCGCCATGGTTGCCAATGAGAGCGGCACACCCGAATACACCATTCGATTTTGCACCTGGGGCGGAGAAGAGGAAGGACTGTGGGGAAGCAAAGCGTATGTCGGCGCCAACGCAGATGAACTCGCTCGAAATCTACGATTGTACATCAACTTGGACATGAATCATGTTGATATTGACATTTCAAACCGTGGAAATTCTTTGAGATTCTTTTCCAACTCTGCAAAAGACATCAATGCTATGAAAGATGTCCTCGATGTCATCGAAAAGGAACGGCCTGATTTGTTCCCAAAATACTCGGTTTCAACCGGTCTATTAGCTGGTGAGAAAGGAGAGCCTGATGGCATGCCTTACAACTCTGACCATGGGCCATTTGTCTACGACCTCCCTGACGGAGTGACGGGGAACGCATTGGTTTGCTATGGTTCGGGTTCCTATGAGTACCACACCTATGCAGATACAATGGACCGTTTCAATGAAGAATCACTTGGCGTTTCTGTCATCGCTTATGGAACCTACATCCGCCACCTTGCATGGCCCGTCTTTGAATGAGCGTTGAGTTCAATAAGGCGACGTTGGTGGACTGGGCATGGTAAAACCAAGCGCACACGCTTCGCACATCTTGGTTGCTTCAAAATCAGAAGCCGTACAGATTTCAGAGAAGATTGGCAAACTCAAAGATTTTGAGAAACTTGCTCGAAAGAAATCTACCTGTCCATCGTCCCAACGTGGCGGTGATCTCGGGTGGTTCCGAAAAGGAAACATGGTTCGTGAATTCGAGGAAGCAGTTTGGAATACGCCGCTCAAAACGGTTTCAACCCCCGTCAAGACTCAATTCGGTTATCACCTGATTTGGGTTCATGAGCGAGATGAGGAGTGATTTCAATGTCGATTTCCGTTGGCTTGGACGATTATCTCGTTCACGGCATACACGGATTTTACGATGAGGAACACACCAAACCTCAACCGTTCAACATCTCGGTGCGAGTTGACCTATCAGGCCGTATAGTGGATGGACAACTAGGCACTACTGTCGACTATGCGCAACTGCAAGAAGCCATTGACAATGTTGTGTTGCATTCATCCCCAATTCGCCTCTTGGAATCAATGGCCAAACGTATCTCAGAACAGATTCAACAATCCGAGAATGTTGATACTGTATTCGTTCGGATTGAAAAACCAGAAGCTCCACTCCCGCATCCAGGCGGTTTGCCTTACATCGAGTACACGTGGAATCGCTGAATTCAACCCTTGACAAAAGGGAGGATTCAAAGCCTTCATGCCTCAAGGTCGAACATGGATTCTCCACGCCGAGTGTACGTTCCCTCCGTTCTCGAAGCGGATGGAAATGCGATTGGAATGGGGTGCTTTAGTACCGAACAAATTGCTTGGGAAGTGATGAAAACCTTCCTTGGAAAAAGCGAACAGATGAATCTTGAGCAAGCAACCATCATCGCTTGGGATGTTGATGTTGTCGGTGAGGAGGGAATGACTGTTCTGACCAAACTCGAAGGGAAAATTTGTCCCGTATGCCAGCGAAGAACGTTTTGGGTTGACCTCGAGCACCTGTCAGCCTTGTGCTACGGATCCCAATGTTCAGCATGGATTGAGCAGAGTACAGTCGATCCTGAGATTATTGACTGTGGTTGGCCTCCGCTTCGCTTCCTCAAACAGGTGAAAGAGATTGAGGAAGCGTACAATGAACTGCGAACCATTGGAGCGGATGTCCTTGCTTCGGTCGATGAGCATCCTGATACTGCAACGCAAGAATTGTACGAATCGACTTACTAACCAATGAATGATTACATTTCTTCGATCGGTGTAATTCCGAGTCCTTCAAGTCCAGAGCGCATGAGTTTTCGTGCCATTTGGCTGATGGCAAAGGCAAATCCGTCGACTTCGTTGTCTTTAACGACAGGACAGTCTCGGTAAAATCCGTTGTAAGCATTGGCAAGATCAAGCATGTGTAGAGCAAAGAGGTGTGCTTTTTGCTCACGAACGGAACGTTCGAGAACATCGTTGTGTTTGCACATAAGACGCAACAATTCAACCAAACCTTCCGGCATTGCATCGACGCTTGGGCGTTGAATCGGAGACGTTGGAAGTGCATCAGCACGCTTCGAAATTGAGCAGGCTCGTGTGTGAGCATACATGATGAAGGGTGCAGATCCTGCTTCGAAGGCAAGTGCCTCCTCCCCTCGGCACGTGGACCCTTGCTCCGGACTGACCTTGAGGATGTTGAATCGAACGGCTGCAGTACCGACCGCTTCAGCAATCTTCGCAACCTTTTCATCATCGTATTCAGGACGAAGCTCACGAACGACGGCAGAGGCTTGTGCATGAGCTTCTTCCAAGAGGTCGTCCATGAACACAACATTGCCTTGACGCGTACTCATCTTCCCCTCGGGTAGTTTGATGAACGAATAGAACAACACTTCTGGTCGCTTTTGTCCAAGCTCCTCAAGGGTGAGCCCAACTTGCTTTGCTTGCAGTTTGTGATCTTCACCAAGGACGTTGACAAGTCGATTGGATTCACCCCACTTCCACATGTGGTAAGCAACGTCACGCGTTGCATAGAGGCTTGATCCATCTCCTCTTCTATAGAAGAATTCAGTCTTTCCTTTGAGTCCACGTTGGCCGAGATCGAGGAAACCAGCGCCGTTGTCTGCTGTATCCGAAATCTCCAAGCTATCCAGGGTTTCCATAAGTTTGGAGACTGTGCCATCCACGACAAATCTGGATTCCTTCGTAAACGTGTCATAGGAGATTCCGAGGCGTGAAAGCGTGGCAAGCATGCCTTCCAGTACGGGGGTGTATGCTGCTTCAAACGATTCCAACACACCGACATCACCATGCTCGCTTGCATGAACCAGTATTCCTATCTCTTTCTCAATCTGGGCTTTTCGTTCTTCATTAGCATCCTTTCGGAGGATTTGAGCAGCCTGATACCATCGTACGCGTTGGTGATCTGCTTTTGTGAGCCATCTCTCTGATGGAGGTTCACGCTCTGAGAGAAGCTCGTTGACATCGTCCGCGGACAGATTGTCGAGGGCCCAAGCAAGGACACCGACTTGTTTCCCCATGTCATCGACGTAGTACTCTGCTCGGACATCGTCGCCGTGAAGTCGGTGCAAGCGAACAAGGGTATCGCCAAGGATGGCGTTTCGTGCACGACCAACGTGAAACGGTCCATTCGGATTGGCTGAAGTGTGTTCCAGAAGAACCGTCTCTCCAGTTCGTCCCGAATTTTCGAGAGCAGAGCCAATGTGTACTTGATTTGAGAGGACTGCATCTGCAAGCCATTCAGGGTTGGCAGTGAAATTCAGATACCCATTCACAGAAGAGACGCTGGCCAATGCATCGAGTTGAGGGAACAACCCTGCAATTTCATCTGAAATCGCCTGCGGTGCTTTCCTCATAACCGAGGCGAATGGAAAACACGGAAGTGTCAAATCGCCTTGACTCGCTTCCCGACTCGGTTGCAGCAAGGATTCCCAAGCATCCTTGACAACACCCATTTCGGAGAGAATCGATTCGAGATGAGGTGAAATTGTTGCCTGAAGAATCTTCATCGAAACACCTCACATCATTGGGTAGCGGAGGATTGCGGCCAAGCCACCAAAGCCATGTGCAAGTTGCGCTCCTTCTTCTGTATCAATCGAAATAAAGGCGATTTCACTGTTGGATTTTGCAGACATTTCACTCAGAACGTCAATCAGAGAAATGTTGGACAGTTCCTTATGTGAGTCATTACCTACTCCACAGGATGGGCATTCAGGGAGTTCTTCCGTACGCGAGAGTGAAGCCGTCCATATATTGCCGAATCCCCCACATTCGATTTCAAACGAATACATTCGCATACTTTCTGAGATGAGGAGCGTATAGACCGCACCTTGTTCAAGCGCTTTTCGAATCATCATTTCTCCGTAGGTCGCACGAGGTTGAGCCTTAATCAATTCAGCAAGGAACCGATTCATGATTTGTCGCTCAGCATCCAGTTCGATTTCACCCATCAGGGCTCCAGCGTTATCGACCAGTTCTCGTACACCCGATTCGTTGGAATAACCGACATCGAAATGCGTCTTAGCAATCTTCTTTGCGATCTCATGATGGAAGTATTCGTTTCGAACAACGTAATCTTTGGTTGCTCCAGGCCCACCGATAATGATGGCCTGAATGTTCTCAAGGTTCGGAAGCCAATAGGAACAAGCGTGTTCTGTAGCTCGCTTGAAAAAGTTGTGAGCTGCTTCCTCAATCAGACGCTCGAAACGTTGAGCTGACTGACCACCTTGTCGGTGCTTGCCCATGATGTTGGATACCAAATGTTCCTGGACGTGAATACGCTTGCCTGAAGCGATACCATAAGCAGCCTCAGATCGATCGATAACAAACAACCCATAGGATCGCTTGTCGACGAGCATGTCCTCCAATTGTGTTAATTCAAAGGACGAGTCACAGCGATAACGGAACGAAAGTAGAGCCTGTGGTGGATCATCGATGACAACCGTTGTTTGACGAGTCTTGTTGTTTCCAACGATGATCGCTCCGGTGAACAAAGCGATACCACGTTCACCTGCATTCTTAAACAGCGACAGAGAAGAGATTGAAGAAACAATGGCACCTTCTACGTTCTTGCGAGTGGATTTGGATTTGATGTTTGCAGCCTGCCCGTGCTCGTTTTGGAGGAGTGAACGGGCATCGCTGATTTGTCGGTCCGGTGGAATAATCACTGTTACCAGTTCTGTTCCAAACCCCTTCATTTCACGAAGGTCCTCAAGCGCGAGTTTGAGACGGAGCCTTCTCGCTGCAAGTTCACCATCGTCCGACAACGTTTGACCCCCTGTCTGTTGGGGTCGGACCAAGGGTTTTCAACTCTCGCCTTGGATTTGATAGGACAAGCCATAAGAAACGCCTTGTCGAGGCGTTTCTATGGTCGCACCAACCATCATTGCACTGGGAGGTTCACTGCTGTACGGCGACCATGATGTCAAGACGTGGCTTGGACAACTCCGACAGACCATCGTTCATGTCGAGGGTAATGGCCGAAAAATTGGCCTCGTTGTTGGTGGAGGAAAACCCGCACGAGAAGGCATAACGTTGGCAAAGGATTTGATTTCTGACCGCTTTAAGCTCGATGAAATCGGGATCGCAGCCACACGGTTGAATGCGACTGTCTTGCAAACCATGCTGGCAGAAATAGGCTGCAACGTTGCCAATGTTATACCAACAACAACCGATGAGGCTGCGAGTTTGTTCGAACGTTACAATATCGTGGTCATGGGTGGAACAAAGCCGGGCCATACAACCGACGCGGTGAGCGTTGCATTTGCGCGAGATGCTGGATCTGCTCATGTCATCATAGCGACCAATGTTTCTCACGTTTATACTGCAGACCCACGCACCAACGACGATGCCAAGCCTCTCGACACTCTCACGCTTGAGGAACTACAAGACATAACAGGCAAGGAAGCACTTCAACCAGGACAAAGTGCTGCAGTCGACCCCATTGCTGTCAACTGGGCAATTGAATGTGGGTTGAGAATTGGCGTTCTTGATGGACGTGACATCCGTCGGATTGAAGATGCATTGGAAGGACGCCCATTCGAGGGAACCTTGGTTCAACCGGAGTGATTTGATGGTCGATGCATCCGCTGTAAAGCAGAAAGTCAAGAACATGCCAAAACGCTCGAAAGCGATGGCTCATATCCCATCACACAAGCATTGTCGAGTGTGCGGCATCGATATTTCTCCAAAAGCCGAAGAGCGCGTCTGCAAAAACGAAGATTGCGTAAAGAAGTACGAAAAAGATGAGAAAAACAAGGAACGAATGCGTGTATGGATGCTTGTCTTCTTCGGCATTTTCGCTTTCTTGACCATCCTGCCGGTCCTTGCTCGATTAATGTAAACTTATCTCGAACGGTGCCAACCTTCAGGTAAAACGAGTGGATCAACCACTTCCGCAGCTTTGACTTTACGGACGACTTCCAAACGGAGTGCATCAAGACCAACATTTTCCAAAGCACTCATCGTTGGTCGACCTTCATCATCGAGGAGAAGCGGTAACTTTGGTTCGCCTTGCGAACCGTTGTTTCTCCATCGCTCTTCGGATTCTTTGACAAAGTCCCAATCCTTTGGCAGTGGTTTCAATGCATCAGCCTTTGAACTCACAACCATCAATTCCGTACCAGGCAGGAGTCGTTCTACATCTTCCAAGAGATTCATCTGGTCTTGCCATGACATGCCACATGACTCCGTCCGATCAATGAGGAACAGAACCAAGCTTCCAATATGCTCCAGAGCCGCAATCGCTTGCAGTTCAATGGAATTTCGTTCATGCATTGGCCGGTCGAGCAATCCTGGCGTGTCCACCATCTGGTGTTGGAGACGGCGCTGTGTAAAGTGGCCAATGTGAATCTGTTTTGTTGTAAACGGATAATGATTCACTTCCATGTTTCCAGATGAGAGGGCGCTGATGAAAGCAGACTTACCGACGTTTGGAGCACCACAAACAACGATGACAGGCAAGCTGCTATCGATTTGTGTAAGGGCTTTCAGAATCTCACGTGACTCATTGAGCCATTTCAAAGAGGGACCAACACGACCCATGATCGAGCCAATTCGCCCGTAGGCTTCTCTGCGCGCTTCATGCATCAATTCGATTCGGGCCGTTCGGCTGATCTTCCGATTGTTTTGCGTTGCAATACGTTGGACTTGTGAGGCACCCCATTGCAACATCGACAAATGATGTCGATAATCATCCGTACCTACACACGCCTCAATCATAGCGACATCAAATTGAGGTGATTGATCGAGAGAAGGCCACGTCTGAACCGTTTCAGTCAACATGGTATGAATGATGTCCGCAGCAGTTTGGACCATACGCGTCATTTGCTTTCGAGTACGAAAAACACGGTTTGGGTCTTCCACACGGTCTGCAGCCTTGCGAGCACGTGAGAAGGCCTTGTCGAGAACTTCATCCTCGAACAATACCGTTGGCAACTGCCGCCACGTGACTTTCATGGGAACCCCAAATCAAGCGGAGCGCCAACACTTCAAGAACCCCTCACCCTGTTCAATGCATCAAGAAAGAAATTGCACATGGTTATGTAGGGTCGCCATCCAGAGAACATCATGCCGAAAAAATCGAACAAGGTTGACCTTCCTGATTGGGCCATTGGATTGTGGAACGACTTGGGGTCTCCTTCGCTTGACAAACTCCAAGGTGTTCACAGCGGTGATTTGCTCGAGCGTCGAAACGGTTTGCGACGAGACGATTTGATTGAGATTCTCATCGATGCACGAGCATTACTACCAGACTCCGACCCATGGATTCGTGGTCGTTTGATTTCTTCAGGGAAAACAAGCCTCGAAATCCTCGATGGTGATGGCGTCCAGAGATTCATCGCCCGAGACACAATTGTACAAATCGTTCTGATTGCGCACACACGCCCTGCCTATATCGACGACAAGGAACTCCTTGCATTTGAGCGAGAAGACATGAAGCGTCGCTCAACACTCCACGAAAAGGTCGAGAAAGAAACAACTGGAAACGACGACGCGCATCTCTGGGGATGAAAGCATGGACGCCCCAGAAGGATGGTCGATTCAAGAAAACCATCTCATGCGGGAATTTTCATTTGACAACTTTGCTGAAGCAAAAACGTTCATCGACGCTATTAGCGACATCTGTGAACAACAAAATCACCATGCTGACCTCCACTTCGGCTGGGGATACGTGGTTGTCGAACTCACGACACACGACAAAGGAAAGGTGACATCTCTTGACATCGATGTTGCCAAAGCCATCAACGCTCTCGAGTGATGATCATGCCAATCGATCCCAAAGGACGTGAGACACCCGGTTATGATCGACATGTGTTCATTTGTGGTCATGAGCGTCCTGAAGGAGCAGCACGGCCATCGTGTAGAAACCGTGGCAGCCTTGAATTGCTCTCCAGCATCAAAGCGGCTGCCAGAGAAGAAGGATTATCCAACATCCGAATTCAGAAGTCAGGATGTTTGGATTTCTGTGAAAATGGAATTGCATGTGTTGTTTATCCAGATGGCACCTGGTATCGATTGAACACTGAAATCGACATTAAGTCGTTCATTCAAAACATCAAAGACGGGACGAAAGATTCCGCTCTTGCGATGGATTTCAAAGAATAATCACAGCTTGACCGGCCGTGTTGCACCACAGGCTTGGCACTTCAACAGCGTTGTTCGATCTTCTTTGATGAAATGCGTATCAGGTGCAGAACATTGGCTGCACTTGATGTACGTATTCACATAACCAACGATTGCCTTCTTCAGACGCTTAGGAGGAATCCTTCCCTTGAATCGTGCACGTGGACCATCTCGAGAGCCAGATGTACCGAGTTCGTTGAGAATGTATTGATACACATGATTGTCGTCACGATCCATCATTCCTACAACTTCAGTAAAGTTACGGAGAATGGTGTTTGAACCTTCGATCATGATCTGAGGTTCAGGCAAGCGCCATCGTGCACGGGATGAGATATCCTCGGGAATGTTATCACGTGCCCGGTTCAGCAACGTCTCATAATCAAAGTCGCTCATGATGCCTCCTGACACCCCTTTCTCTTCAAGTCTTTGATGAAAAATATCCAAAGCCTTCATGGAGGTAAGCATGTTCGCTCAACACGATAACATGTCGCTGAGTATTGAAGAGTTGAAGACCATCGTTAAGAATCTTCGAAAGGATGGACTCAATTCGCAACAGATTGCTGATGAATTGTCGCTTTCCCAGGATACGATCCAATGGCTTCTCACCGATTCAACTTCAGAACGACCAACAGACGTACGCGTCGGATGGAGGACCATCGGTGTTCGACCTGCTCGCATTACTGCCATTGGCGAGATCATGGCAGATGTTGTCATTGAAGAGGTCGAAGCCGTGGACACTGTGGTCGGTATCTCAATCAATGGAATTGCCTTCGCACACGAGGTAGCACAATCGCTCGACGTTGAGGTTGCCATCCACCGTAACGTCGATGGCGAGCCTGGTGCAGGCGCACTGTCCAACAAATACGGCCAAGTCGGTGGAGGCAATAAAGTAGTCATAATTGACGATCTTTTGTCGAGTGGCGTCACAATGAGCAACACGATTGCTGCCATTCGAGCAGCAGGTGGAGAGGTCGTTCTTGCGCTTGTTCTTGTTAACAAAACCGTGCGAAACGAAGTCGATGATGTGCCACTGCGCGGGTTGATTCGAGCCGTACCAGTTTGAGGTGAGTTCATGCATTGGTCGGATGTTGTCGCCCAACGGCTTTCCGAACGAGGGAAAAAACACATTGTTTCGACTGGTATTACGCCGAGTGGTGAATTCCACATTGGCCATCTCCGTGAGATATTGACTGGTGACATGATCGCCAAAGCCGCAAAGAAGGCAGCACTCGATGTCGAATTTGTCTTCATTGTCGACAGTGCAGACCCTCTACGAAAGGTCTACTCATTCCTCGATGATTCATATTCAGAATACATTGGCCACCAACTCAAGCAAATACCTCCTCCAAACGCAGAGGGTTGTCCGGATTTGGAGCGCTTTGAACAAGGAATTTCCTATGCTGACCATTTTCTTGAACCATTCAGACAAGCCCTCGAGCAAATCGACGTTCGACCTAGGTTCATCGATAACTACGAGGCGTATGCAGATGGGAATTTTGCCGAAACGGCTCGAATTGCTTGCAACAATGCAGATAAGATACGTGAAATCATAGAGCGTGTTTCGGGTCGTGAACTCTCAGATGATTGGTTTCCTTGGAATCCCATCGATTCGAAAGGCTCCATCGATGGAATCCGAGTGACTGAATGGAACGACCCAATTGTATCTTGGATTGATGCAGAGGGCAATGAAGGTACAAGCGATGTCACAAAGGGAGAGGGTAAACTTCCTTGGCGTATCGACTGGCCAGCAAAATGGGCTTGGATTGGCGTCACAATGGAACCATTCGGAAAGGACCACGGTGCTGCAGGAGGGTCGTACGATACTGGAAAGGAGATTGTCGAATTGTTTGGAAAGGCAGCTCCTGTCGACCTCACCTACGAATGGATCAGCTTGCGTGGTCAAGGTGCAATGTCATCCTCATCGGGCAATACCATCGGCCCATTGGAGGCTCTTTCCCTCGTACCGCCTGAGATTCTTCGTTACCTTGTCGCATCAACAAAACCCAACAAAGCGATTGAGTTTGATACGGGCATGGGACTTGTCAATTTGGCAGATGAATTTGAACGTACCACTGCTCGTGATTTCTCTATAGAAATGCAAAAAGAGGGCTTAAGCAGGAGGCAAATGGTCGCTATCGAAGATGCGAAAACT
>JAAXIR010000237.1:781-2236 GCA_012270265.1 Candidatus Poseidoniales archaeon | reverse complement strand
TGCATCAAATCATCATGGCACTGGAACGTTGGTAACATCCGATGAGGGCACAAGAACACTCTATGTAAAATCCGATTTTGACGTACATTGGATCGATCTTCATGAACGTCAACAATTCGAGGGTTGGCGTATTCGTCAGACGTGCATGATGCTCTCAACGGTCTACGATGACGAAGCTACAAGGATGGTACTTGCTCCGAGTGTTCCTGAATCTGTCATCGAATGGCTCATTGAACAAGATGGGTTGTATCGCTTTTCGCAAATCAACACAAGTCCACATGCTGGTTGATCACTCGGTTGCAACAACAACTCGAGCTGCTCTAAGGACTCGTTCTTTGTACATGTATCCTGGTTCGAGAACGTCAATGACTAGGCCTGCTGGAAATTGTTCAGATGCTGGCAATGTGGTGATGGCTTCCATCGTTGCTGGATTGAATTCTTGTCCTTTCGCTTCGATGGATTTGATGCCATCTGCTTCGAGCTCTCTCCACAACTTGTTTCGCAACAATCGCAGACCCTGAGCAACAGGAGATTCATCATCTTCCTCAACTTGACTGAGTGCTCGATCAACGTCGTTCAAAATTGGAATCATTCGTCGAGCAAGGCCCATTCCTCCATACTGAATCAGAGATGACTTTTCAGCCATCAACCGCTTACGAACGTTCTGGATTTCTGCGTCCTTGTAGGCGATTTCCTTCTCTGCCTTTTCAGCCCGCTGAATCGCTTCTTCGAGAGGATCGACAGGTTCGACGTGTTCGGACAAATCCATCTGCTCATCGACCTCTTCGAAGGCGGGTGTCTCATCATCGTGAGATTCGGGAACTTCATCCAAAGGAACGTCTTCGTTCTCCTCTGACATGATTCCACCGAAACGGATGTGGTCTTTCAACCCGACGCTGTTGTTTCATCAGGAAGTTCGTTCGCAAGAACTGTCGAGAGGTTCCATGAGAATGTTCCCCATTTTCTCGCTTCAAGATGATCTCGACCAATGATGGCCACAAGGCCGTCCTCGCTTTTCCAACGCTTCATGGTGTGAACAAGGGCCTTTGCAGCTCGATCGTGGGCTTCGAAGGTTGGAACAATTCGTGGATCTTCTTTCTCATCCATCGTTTCGCCCAACTCCTTGCGGCGCTCCATCCAATCCAAGCATACGCGTTCAGCATACTCTTGCTCAGGAATGTTCCAAAGTGCTTGGCAGACCCCGTCCCACGTTTCACCGCCGTAGAGTTCTTCTTCACCTTCAATCGTTTTTGAAAGCGCAACGTCGAGGTACATGTAGGCTCTTCCTTCCCATGCTTCCCAAGCACCAGGACTGGCCCATTTCATTGCGAGAAGAAGACCTTTTTCACCATCTCCCGAATCTTGCAAGCACGACCAAAAGGACGTCGTCTCTGAGGAATCGCGTTGTTGTGTGTCCATCCAATCGCGCAATACCGCCTCAGCATCAATGTCAAA
>JAAXIR010000237.1:0-771 GCA_012270265.1 Candidatus Poseidoniales archaeon | reverse complement strand
ATGGTGCGCTTTTCTAAGCCTGAATAAAGGTCACACCATGGAGTCGTGACAAGCCGACGCAAACTTGGGACATCGACGAGAAGAACAACGATTTCTAGTCCCATAAGCAAAGCGAGTGCTGGCTCTTCTTTGAGGCATTCGGCAACATCAGAAAACAAAGGAATGGAAAATTTCGGTCGGAAGAGGCAACAGGATTGAAGAACAGGGCCTGTTCCAGCAAAGTAGGGGGGTTCGTATGGCGACGATTAAAGAGCAAATCGAAATGATTCGCGCTGAAATCGATAAGACGCAAAAGAACAAGGCTACGAACGCCCACATTGGGAAGTTAAAGGCTAAGATTGCCCAACTCAAACTCAAGGAAGAGAAAGCAGCTGCACACTCGAAAGCGAGTGGTGGTGGCAAGGGCTTTGAAGTCAAGAAATCAGGAGATGCGACCGTTTCGCTGGTCGGATTTCCTTCCGTCGGTAAGTCGACATTGATTTCCAAAGTGACTGACGCTCATTCTGAAGCAGGTGGATACGCCTTTACCACCCTCACGTGTATTCCCGGTGTTATGGAACACCGTGGTGCGAAAATACAGATTCTTGACTTGCCTGGATTGATCAAAGGTGCTGCGGAAGGAAAAGGAAGAGGCAAAGAAATCCTCAATGTGATTCGCTCCTCTGACATGGTACTCTACATTGTTGATCCTTTCCAAGACGGACATTTTACCGGCCTTCATCGAGAATTGCACAATTCAGGGCTTCGATAAACTCAACAGAAGCCTCCCGT
>JAAXIR010000092.1 GCA_012270265.1 Candidatus Poseidoniales archaeon | reverse complement strand
GTCGCCAATTACGATGCCAAACATCGCTCGTCATCTGAAATCAAATGGTTACAAGGTGAGGACAATGGCACTACCAAACACCATTGTCAAGATCATGGCCCTCTTCATCAAAGAAGCACGATTGGTCACCCGTGGCCTTGGCACAACCAATCACTATGATTGCAGCAACACCATCGAAAAGACAGGATGGGTTTCAAAAAGCCAAGAGGAGATGATTGTCTCCGCAGCAAAGTCGCTCGAATTTCAATGATCTCGAATGATGATGTAGCGGCCTAATGCCTCTTGCCACATGATCTTTTGACCAGCGTCGATGTTCATCTCGCTTTCAGAGTCTGGCATTGGTAAGATCATCATCGAGTAAGCTCGGTCGATCATAGAGTTAACTTCGTTACCTTCTATGTCCGATACAGTTGCAGTTCCCTTCTCAATCATTGGAACGCTGATCGAATCGGTGACTGTTCCTACGTGCGAGATTTTCTTTCCAGTAAAAATGCTCTCAAGTGAAAGACGAGCTTTAGCAGAGCCGTGCTTTCCAGGCTTGGATTTCGAGATGCTCAAAATCTTGTAGGCTTCATCATCTACAACACAAAATCGTCCAACTTTGAGGGTTCGGATTTCAACACGGTCGGTTCCTGGCATGAACCTACGCCGTGGTGGTGGCTTATGACAGTTCGGTTGGCTACGCTCGAATGTTACAGTTCTCTGACATCGAATCGTTGTCCCGATTGTTCCATTGAATGGGCAGTAATGAGCGTGTGGAGTTTCGCTGCGACATCGTCAGGACGCGTAAGGTCTCCGTCTCGATGATAACCAATGAACGAATCGACCAAAGGAAAGTCTTCGGAACTTGAAGATCGAATCTCGAGTTGCATGTCGGTGGTGACGATACCTGGTGCGATGGCGATGGAAGTGATGCCATCTTTCGCACCTTCTTCCGCCAAGCATCGTGACCACATGTCGAGCCCTGCCTTCGAAATGCAATATGCAGACCAGGAATGAAGTGGACGCAACGCTGCTCCACTCGAAATTGTTGTGACTCGACAATGACTCGAAGCTCTCATCTTTGAGTAGAGACCTCTTGTCAACCTCTGAACTCCTGTCACATTGACGTAGATGTTACGCTCCCATGACGCATCATCGGCATCGAACATCGATTGAATGGGTGCAATCGTACCAGCATTGTGGACAATACCGTCGATAGCATCCAGATCCTTTAGAGATTCAATCGCTAGGTCGATGGCTTCAGGTTGTGAAAGGTCGCATGCAATTGAAAACGAGGATGGAGAATCGGATTGAATCTCCACACAGGCAGAATCAAGATCATCGGATGCTCGAGCAAGAAGAATCACCTGATAACCATCGTTTGCAAGCGAACGAGCAATTGCACGGCCGATACCTTTTGATGCACCAGTTACGAGATAGGTCTTCTTGTCCATGTTGCCTTGAAGTAGAGGCGTTTAATCATCGTTTTGAGTTTGTCTTCAAACAGGAGTATATTTACCAACGCGGGTAGTTTGATACATGTTCGATTTGCCAGAGCATCTCGCGGAAAGATGCCGCTTGGCCAATTCGATTCAAGAACCGCAAGGAGAGGGACCAGTCATCGTTTGGCTGAAGTCGTCTTTACGAACTCATGAGAATCCTGCAATCGATGCAGGGCGAATTCTTGCAAAGCGATTTGCACGACCTTTGCTTGTGTACCAAGGCATCGATGAGCGTTATCCACATGCAAACGCTCGCCATCACAACATACTCCTCGATGCCGCTGTCGACATGCACCATGGATGCAAGCAGTTGGGCATTGACTACGCCCTGCATGTTGCAAGGGAAGGCCATCGACCATCGGTCATGAAATCATTCGCTGCACAAGCCAGTCTGATCATCACAGATTTGTTCCCTCTACCTCCTTGGAACAACTGGGGTAAACGCATCGCTGAAATCGAACGTTGTCCTATTTTGGAAATCGACTGTCATTGTGTTGTCCCTCTTCCTGTTTTTGGAAAGTCAATGGATAGACCATTTCGATACCGTGACGCAACCAAGAAACTCAGGAAACGACGTGTAGGCGTATCTTGGCCGAAGCCACAAGTCGAGCAATCCTTGTCATGGAACGATGAGTTACCATTCGAGCCAGTCGAGATATCCGATTTGACCAACCCAGACACCCGGCGGCGGGTACTCCACTCCTGCAACATCGACATGTCGGTTCATCCCGTTTGGAAACAGCGTGGAGGAG
>JAAXIR010000256.1:11033-11322 GCA_012270265.1 Candidatus Poseidoniales archaeon | reverse complement strand
ATGCCTCTGGTACAACCGTACTTGATGAAAGCACGATGTGTCGAGGTCAAAGCCGTGGTCTCGACATCGGCGCTGGAACAACAACACTGGACCAACACGCATGGGATTTGACCGATCAAGATGGTGAGCTTGTTGCACCAGGACTCTACACCATCACCATCGAACTTGCAGGATCTGGACTTTCAGCAATATCCGAAGTGATGGTCCAACAAAACGCAGGCATTCCATCAGAGTTGATCTTCTCGACGTCTATCGCTCATCGAGAGGATGTGTTGTCCCTTGGTGAACC
>JAAXIR010000256.1:5565-11023 GCA_012270265.1 Candidatus Poseidoniales archaeon | reverse complement strand
ATGCCGTGCAGACAACCATCGATGCATATGCATCCCTCTGCTGAGGCCACACCATGCATCAGGCAACCGCAGTCGGTGCTTCGATGCTGACAATTGAAACACCTGATGGGCAAGTCGTCGATTCGTTCGAACTCTCCGTGCAGGATGTCGCAGTTCCTTCAACGCCACTTGATGCTTCCATCAACGCACTCTCCACCTCATTCATCCAAGGCGAGTTGTTTGATGGCTCACTCACGCTTCAAAACGACGGAACCGAGAGCGAACTGTTGCGATTCACAAACACCTGCCGAGCAAGTTACTGGATTGCAGGAAGCAATGGCGTCGTGTTTGATTCGCTTGACCAAGCCAACTGTCGAACGGCAGAACTCGACGTGGTCGTAGGCGCATCTTCTCAGACCACGTTCTCTCTCCAATCCTGGGCCTTTGTCGATGAAACGGGCTGCTCCATGTTGAGTGGAGATTACATCCTCGTTGCCGAAGTGCCCGAGTTTGGTTATTCGGCTTCGATGGATGTCGACTACCGTCGTGTTCAGTCCGCAGACTGTGGCACCGCCTCTGAGCCACTCACATCTCTCTCTGTCGATCTCGATGATAATGAGGAAGCAATGTTTGAATTGCAACTCGCTGGAATGGATGAGCAAACCGATATCCAGTGGTTGGATATTTGCAAGGCATCACTCCAACTTTGGAACCTTGATCTCACTGAGAAGGTCATCGAAAAGAACGTTCTCTGCAACAGTGATGTTCAGCTCGACCAAGCCCTGCGCCTCTCTTCGGAGGATGTTCTTCGATTCGAACTTGAAGATTTGAACACCTTCGATTTCCAAGACGCTGAATACCGTGTGCGTATCGATTTGGCGACAGATCAAGACATGATGCTGGAATACGAGTTCTCGTGGCCGTTGGATGTCGCTGATGAAGAAACAGAGGTCGTTGAAGAAGACGTCGTACAAGAGGCTCCAATTGTCCTTGTTGCGGGTGTTTGGAGCGGTGTATTGACGCCTGATGGAACATGTTGGATGCTCGAGAATGATGAGGGCGTTGTGCACATGCTCGCCGACTCAATGATTGGTTCGTGGACTCCAGAACGCGGCATGACTGGTTCCTACCAAGCACAGCAAACGAGCCCTAACGATGCTTGTTCACGGTTCACTGCTGACAGTTTCACATTTGTTGGCATCCTTCAAGAGACTCCGTTGGTTGAGGAATCGCCTACGACCGAAGATTCCTCCATCGTTGAGGATGAACTTGTTGAGCAAGAAGTCCTCCCTGAATGGGCACCTCAAGCCGTCACTGTCCTCACCGTGAGCGCCATTCTCTCCATGCTTGGCTTTGCTGCATTCAACAACGAAGCAATTCGCATCTCGACCACACTCACTGGATTATGGTTCCTCGGTTTGATCGGAAAAACATCTGAGACGAGCGATGGCCGTTTCCAGCGTGGACGACTGCTTGGATATCTCACAGCGAATCCTGGTTGTCATTTCCGTGCACTCCTTTCCGCCTTGGACATGAGCAATGGTCAACTCTCTCACCACCTTCGCGTTCTCGAACAAGAAGAGAGCATCTGGCGACGCAAGGACGGTCGCTTGGTCCGCTACTATCCGTTGACGAACACGCTCCACCCACTGCTTGAAGATGATGCGCTTCCAGTACCCATCCTCGCTCCTGATCCACTTTCGCTTCAAGGGAAGATTCTGGTCTTGCTCGATCATGATAGCCAAATGGGAGACTTCCCCACACAAGCTGAACTTGCGAAGCGACTTGACAAATCCCAACAACTCATCTCTCATCACCTACGTACCTTGGAGAAATACGGCCTCATCGAAGGACGGCGTATGGGTATGCGCAACCGGTACAAACTCACCAAGGAGGCGATGTTCCTTCTTGAGACCAGCGATGCGTACCTACAGAACGAGATGAACCTCTAAATTCGATTCGCTGAGGTGGATTGAAGAAGGATAGCATGGAGGCGTGTTTAGCGTAGGATGTGTCGACGTGTCGGATGAGATGAAGACGACGGATGAAGTTGCATGGCAACAAGCATGGAACGATGCGGACGTCTTTGCTTCAAGCGATGATGCATCCAAGCCGAAGTTCTACTGTTTGGAGATGTACCCCTATCCATCCGGAAAAATGCATATGGGCCACGTTCGAAACTATTCGATCGGTGATGCAGTTGCCCGATACAAGCGAATGAAAGGCTTCAATGTCCTCTACCCGATGGGATTCGATTCATTTGGAATGCCGGCCGAAAATGCGGCCATTGCTGAAGGCGGACATCCTCATGACATTACTGAGAAGAACATGGCATCCATTACGGAACAAATCAAGCGCATGGGATTCTCATACGATTGGAGCCGATTGGTCAAGAGTCACGATCCAAATTACTACAAGTGGAACCAGTTGTTCTTCACCCGGTTTTTCAAATCTGGACTCGCCTATCGTGAGTTTGCTCCAGTCAATTGGTGCGAATCCTGTTCAACGGTCCTCGCCAATGAGCAAGTCAAGGCGGGTCGCTGCTGGCGATGCAATGGTCCTGTCCGACAAAAGGACATGAGTCAGTGGTTCATTGACATCACCAAGTATGCTCAACAATTGCTCGATGGTCTCGATACCATCGAATTCCCAGAAAGTGTTCGATTGATGCAAGAAGACTGGTTGGGTCGGTCCGAAGGAGCAGAAATCGAATTCGGTATTGAAGGGAGCGAAGAAACCATTCGCGTCTTCACAACTCGTCCTGACACCCTCTTCGGCGTTACGTTTGTCACGCTCGCACCAGAGCATCCACTTGCGGAAGAGTTGGTCAAAGGAACAGAGTACGAGGCCGGTTGGAAGGCCATGCACGATGTCTATGCCAACATGAGCGAATTCGATCGAATCAAGAACCTCAACAAGAAGGAGGGTGTTTCACTTGGACGCTTTGCCATTCACCCATTAACAGGCGAAAAGATTCCGATCTGGGCCGGTAACTTCGTTCTCGCTACGTACGGAACAGGCGCTGTCATGGCTGTTCCAGGTCATGATGAACGCGATTTCGACTTTGCCAAGACCTACGATCTGCCCATTAAGCGTGTTCTGATCGAAAACGAGAATGGCGATGCTGATGAAGAACTTGAATCAGCATATACGGAAGACGGATACATGGTTCATTCTGGCATGAATGGGTTCGATGGTCGGTTCGGAGATGCTGCACGTACCGCTGTCATCGATGCCCTCGAAGCCGCTGGCAAGGGCGATCGTCGTGTCAATTGGAAGATTCGCCCTTGGCTCATCAGTCGCCAACGCTACTGGGGCACACCGATTCCAATCATTCACTGTGAAGACTGTGGAGCCGTTCCTGTTCCTGAAGATCAACTTCCAGTCGAACTTCCAAGAGATGTTGTCTTTGATGGGAAAGGAAACCCATTGGAGACCTCAGAATCCTTCCTTAACGTATGTTGCCCAGAGTGTGGTAAGGATGCCCGACGTGAGACCGATACGATGGATACGTTTGTTGATTCATCGTGGTACTTCTTGCGTTACACCGATGCCAACAATCTTGAACAGTGGTACAATGCGGACATTGCCGACTATTGGATGAACGTTGACTTCTATTGTGGTGGAATTGAACACGCCCAAATGCACTTGATTTACGCTCGATTCTACACCAAGGCACTTCGTGATCTTGGCTTCCATAGCATCGATGAGCCCTTCAACGAATTGCTCTGTCAAGGGATGGTCAACAAGAGCGCTCCATTCTGTGAAACCTGTTCTGTGACTCTTTCGGTCGATCATGCAGGCTCACCTTGTCCACATTGCGATTCACCACTCGGTGAGCGCTCGGCCAAGATGAGCAAGTCGCTTGGAAACACCGTTTCCCCTGAACAAATGATCGAGCAGTTCGGCGCTGATACCGTTCGATTGTTCATCCTCTTTGCTGCGAATCCGACCGCTGGAATGGATTGGTCCGATTCAGCTGTCGAAGCCAATCATCGAGTAATGCAGCAACTACAGACCATGCCTGACCAACTTCTCGGATGGGACAAACCTGCCCATTCCATCGATGCTTGGATGATGGCACGACTCCGACAACGCCTCCAACAGTGGTCCGATGCAATGGACCGATACGACCTGCGTCGAGCGGTCGAATGCTCGCATTATGACATGGTCAAGGACATCAACTGGTACGTACGTCGTGGAGGAGGCAACGCTGAGGTTGGCCGAGCATTGCTTCACTCCTGGACGCACATGATCGGCATCGCAACACCTCACCTCGCAGAAGATTGGTGGGCGCAACTTGGTGGAGATGGACTCCTCGCTGCGCATGTCATGGATGACATTCAGATCGTCACTGAAGAAGATCAAGCCCTCCTCGATGGAGAAGCATTGATTCGAGATCTCCTTGAACAAGCGCGAAAGGTTCGCAGTGTTGCTGAACGACACATCGATGGAGATGCAACATCGCTCACCGTCGTCACTTCTGCAGCATGGAGAAACACGATGGCAGAAATGGCATTGACCCACCTCTCTGAAGGAAACAACGTCAAGACCTTCATGGGTATTTTGACCCAATCCGAACTCGCCCAAGGTGAAACTCGAGGCGAACGTCTCGGGTTCTGGAACAAACGAATGCTCCCTCAGGTGTTCAAGTGGGACGATGAAAAGAAGCGAATTCTTCTTTCAACACTTGATGAAACACACGTCTATGCCAATGCTTCAGATTTTATTGCAGAAGAACTCGGGCTAGCATCGGTACGTATCGTCCGTGGTGAAAGCGAAGAGGATGAGACTGGGAAAGCAGGCGTTGCAATGCCGCTTTCACCCGCATTCATCTACGCTTGAGCTTCTTCTTCAGCCTGTTCCGAAGAAACCTCTGGGGTAGTTGCTGGTTCGGTTTCAAGCGTTGGAACCGCTTTCTGATGTGGTTGATTCGTCGGTGCTTTGACCGGCTTGAATGTGAAATAACCGGCAACACAGGCAAGAGCGATTGCGATCAAGATCAGAACTTGGTTGATTCCAAACGAAGATTCGGTACTCTCGCCCTTGTTCTCAACGACGATAACAGTACAGCCATCGGAATCGACCTGCTCACCCAGAGGTGTTGAAGGGCACAGATCATCATCGTTGAGGATTCCATCGGAATCCGTATCAGCTTGCTGAGATGAACATCCTGCGCCATCAACGACGGTACTCAGTGGTGTCCTCGGACAAATGTCTGCTTCATTGAGAACACCATCAGCATCATCGTCCACATCTTCTTCACCATCAACGCATCCATCCGAATCGAAGTCTTGGGAAGGCAACACTGGTCCAACCAAACCACGTGGACAGAGGTCGAAGATGTCATCGAAACCATCGCCATCGTCATCCTCGTCTTCTTCATCGTCATGGCAACCATCTTGGTCACGGTCGAGTGACACATCGGTCTGATTCCCATCACGGTAGCCCTTTGGTATCATATGGAGCTGGTGTGAGC
>JAAXIR010000256.1:0-5555 GCA_012270265.1 Candidatus Poseidoniales archaeon | reverse complement strand
CAATTCGCGCTGGGTTTAACCATTCTTATCGAGCATCAAATCGGTATTAACAGCCAGGTCGTTGATGCTGTCTTGACAGCCATCTTGGTCCCAATCGTTCATTTCTGTTGAATCCCATAGAGCAAGATCGCGTGGGCAGCCATCCTCGATGTTAACGATTCCATCGCCATCCTCATCCAAATCGCACGCATCGCCAATGGAATCACCATCAAGGTCTTCTTGTCCAGCGTTTGACGTGCTTGGGCAGTTGTCGCGTTGGTCGACAAAGCCGTCCTCATCCGTATCGAAATCCGAACATCCATCTCCTTCAACATCGGTTTCGGACGTTGAAACCCATCCGATTGGCCCCTTCGGGCACGTATCGAGGTGATCGTAGACGGTATCGTTGTCATCGTCAAAATCCTCGTCAGCATCTCGACATCCGTCGCTATCGTGATCGGTTGAAGCACTGCTTGTCCAACCGATTTCGCCTTGTTGGCAGGTGTCAAGATCATCGGCAATTCCATCGTTGTCATCGTCATCATCGCAGACATCACCAAACATGTCTGATTCGAAGTTCGCTTGGTCTGCATTGGCTACTCTTGGACAATTGTCGATACCATCGAGCACACCGTCTCCATCGAGATCGGTCTCATAGTGCCAGACACCACCGTCTTGCCCACCAACGGCAACAATGGAATGGTTTCCATACGTGCCTGCCTCTTCAAACGAGAATGCGATCAGAGAACCGCCTGAAGAGGATGGAGCCATGTCGTAGACACGGTCACGACCATCGCTTCCACCCATAAGTACCCACAACCAGCCGTCATCGAAATCGTACTCACCGACGAAGATGTCGGTTCCGAAGTAACCCGTATCATCGTCGTAGTCGACCAACGTCTCTCCACCGAGGGTGAACGAATATGTGGTCACACCAGCATAGATTACGGAACCGGATGCTGTTTGGTACGCTGCACTGTACATGTCGTAACCGGAACCACCCTCAACGATGAGTCCGTCCCACGCTCCATTGGTGGTAATATCAGCTCGGAATGCATCGAACCATTGTGTGGTCTCACTGTAATCTGTTCCAAACGTCGAATTGCCCTCAATGGTTCCATACACTTGCACATCCAATCCTGCACCTGCAACGCATCCATTGACCAAGTCGTCGCCTGTCCCACCTGCTTGTTGCAACCAAGTCCAACTGGTCGCATCGTATTTGGCGACAACGATGTCACCGCCACCGTTTGAATCAACAGAACCGATCTCATCGAATGCGAGTTGTCCAATGAACGTGAACGCAATAAACGAATCACCAACACTGTTTTGGCAGAAACCTCCGAAAGGTTCGACACCATCCTCAGACATCGCAGAGAACCCATTTGTGAAGATGCCGTATTCATCGAACAGCATCACTGCAAGACTTGATTGAGACCCTCCAGCAAAGATGGTCTGATTCATATCAAGAATTTCCTTGAACAACACACTCACATGGATTTGGTCGTATTCATCAACAAACATATCGAACATCAGAATCTCTTGTTGGTTGGCAATGGAGACAGCCCACTGCCATCCGGTTAAAACGTCGTATCGGGCGATGTAGGCATTTCCGACATCCGAATCTGCAACTTTATCCAGCGTTGGAAGGGAGCCCAGCGTCATGTTGCATTGAAGTCCTGCACTGCCGAGGCAATAATTGCCTGCAATGATGAAATCACCATCGCTCATCAATGCAAGTGCATCAACAGAATCGACACCAATGCTACCGAACGATTCACTGAAATTCCATTCATTTGTTTCGTTGGAGATGGCAATGAAACCGTCCATATCATCAAATCCGAGCTGATTGGAATCATGTCCATTCTCTCCAATGAGAATGGATGAAGTGAAGCTGCCGCCAACGAGAACCGAGTTGTTGTTGAGAGGTGCGAGTGCATTGATGGAATCTTCTTCAAAGCCACCAACGCTAATTGCCCATCCCAACGGCTCTGAACCTTCTCCGTTAAATTGTGGGGAAATTTCTGCATCCAGAACCTCGGCTTGAGGATGAGGCATCGTTGCAAGAAGGAGTGCAAAGACGATGAACAGTGGACGATACATAGTCCTGTGAAGAACTGCCACTTCATGAAGGTGTTGCGTTGCAGTCCATTCAGTCCATTGTGACGATTGGTTCAAAGACGGTCGACGTCGAGGTCCAATCATGTCCCAGGGTCGTAAGCCAAAACGCAGCGGTCAGGGGCGGCAACGAAACCGTCGTCGGTATGGTGGCCCACGTAAGGCCAATCTGATTGAACAATCGAAGAAGGAGCTTCTCGAATACAATCAACGAGCCAATGACCGATTCGATTACGAAAAAACCGGGCTCCAGCCGGTTGGACTGCCGGATGACCCATCCGATGCGAAATCGTTCTCGTTCACCTGGAAGTGCAACCCTGTTCGGCTCTCGGATGAGGAGAAAATTGCTGATTTTGTTGTCCGTCTACGCGAGTTCGGTAGGCTTCATGACGATCGAGTTGATGAAATCGAATACTTTGCTGAGCCGCTATCCATCTCAGCAGATCAAGCATTGTCGCTTCGCTCTGCCCTACTCCAACAAAAGACCGTCTACGGCCACTCAACCATGCGCAATCGTGGCCGTCAAATCCATCGCGATTACAAACAAGGGATGTCCGTGGTCGAATTATCGAAAAAATACGACTTCCCTCCTATGAACATCTTCCGACAAATTCTCGCTGAGAAAGGATGGTCGAAGACGAAGATCAAGGAAGCCGTTCGGGCACCCTCTCGCTTTTCAGAGCGTGAACGCAAAGAATTCGAGGCTGCGGAGGAAGCTGATCGTGTTTCGAATGTGGACCAAAGCGAGACGCACCTTCGTGCTGATGTGTTCGAGACCATCCTCGCCGATTGGTTTGAGGAACAAGGTGTACGACTTCGCCGTCAGCCTGAGCTCGTCAAAGAGCAGTCGATTGAAATCGGTGGTCCAAAATTGACGCCAGATATTCTGTTTCTCGACCATGTGGAAATCAATGGTCAGCCGGTTGCTTGGATTGATGCAAAGCACTTCTACGGCGCCGATGTAGGATTTCAGCGGAAAAAGATGTCCAAGCAAATGATGCGTTACATCAACGAATGGGGAAGTGGAGCCATCGTGTTCAGACATGGATTCTCAGAGAATCTGTACATGGCTGGTGTGACGATGTTGGATGCCAGTCCGTTGGACCTCTCTGAATTGCAAGATCGGCCTTAGACAACTCGCTTCGGTGCGATTCGTGTTGCGAGTGAATCCAAATCAATGGAACGAAGACGTTCGGAGAGTTGTTGCAAATCGCTCTCATCGAGAGGCTCGTTGGCTCTCGCAGGAAGGAGGACACATGATGTTCCAAGCATGCACAATCGTGCTCGTACCTTCGCTTGAAGATTCAATTCATTGATGACAGATTGAACCGAGGCAAGCATCGATTGTCTGGAAGGTTCTTCCAACATCTTGGACATTCGGCCAAACGTTTGTGCTTCGTTCAACAGTTCAGTCCAAATGGATGCATCCCATTGCCTCATTGCAAGACGGTCTACTGCAGCATCACCTGCACGCGTAATACTTGATTTCCAATCCGGATGGTCGATGTATTCTGACGTATGCTTGGATTCACTGGACTGCCAAACTAAGAGGACATTCGAATCAAGAGAAAAGCTGCGAGCAACGCCTGGTGACGGTGGTGAACCAGGATGCGTTCGAAGTTCAACACCTCCGACATAGAGTCCAAGAACGTCGCCAAGGCCTCCAGAGTACCGTCTCTCGATGTGATGTGCAGCCCGGAAGTACTGTGGAACAGATCCTTTCTCAGTCATCTGAAAACAAGCCAAAGCCAGTGCTGAGAGTCCTGCAGCAGACATACCAAACCCTTGACTGAGTGGCAATTCAATGTCGACGTGGATGGAATAATTGGCATCAATTGGGAGAAGACGTGCTTGACGTAGTTCGTCAATCAGATCGTCGTACATTTGCTCACTGAGCGATTCACTCGGTATCTGCGCATTGATTGTAACCTCAATCGTACCTTTCGATTTAATGTCAGGAATGTCTTGATCCCAGCCAGCCATCTCTTGGCCTGCTTCGATGACTTCGCTTCGACCCGTTTCTTGAATCGATACGGAAACACCATGCTCAAGACAAATTCCCGCTCCTCGACTTCCTTGGTTTCGAGGAAGAAGGGCATCATCATGGATTGAAAACAGTAAGGTGATGTGTCCACCAACCCGAACTGTTGCCATGGTCAAGCCATCTCACAGTGAATCATCAAGATGGCGGAAGGTCCGATATCCGAATCAAGCAAAGGCTCGTCCGAGGTCGTCACCGAGGTCGGTGAATCGGGACTTCAACTCCTCAATGGCGCTGTTGAAGACAGCTTCAGGAGCCATTGAACCATCGGTCTCGAAGGAGAAGACGAAACTGCCGTCAACCTTGTTGAGAACAATCGCCTCATCGAAGTCTGCATCTCGGCCAGTACCGTGACCGACTTGGTGGAGAGCCTTCTCGAGATCGAGGACAGTCGAAACATCGTCACACTTCTTGTTGCTGAAAAGTTTCGCATCAATGGCTCGACCGTCGCTGGTCTTGAGGTCAAGATCGAAGAGAACGGAGGCCTTCTTTGGCTTCTTGAGTTCTGCTTCATAGCGTGGTTGGAAAGTAACTGCAGATGCAGCAGACCACTTGGCGTGGTCACGGCCTCGACCGAGTGTTGCGAACGCAATGAACTCGAGGAATTGTCCTTGTGCGAGGTAGGTGATTGGGATGGATTGCATTTCTTCACTGATGTCGAAAGCAGGGTCGGAAACGTTGGTCAAATCGCCTGCACGAACAACTCGGTACGGCTCATCACTGTCTGAGGATGGGCCTTGAACGTTGAGTGTGTACAAGACTTGACAGCTTGGACAACCCTTGTCATCCTCTGCAAGATCCATGCAGTTCTCACATTCGTCTGGGAACGCCATGCCTTCATCGATTGCAGTTGGGATAGGGACCATAGCCAACCGGTGAGCAATGACTTCGTCTGGAAGTGCGTTGACGGATTCGTAAATCTCACCGCGGTTGTTGTCTTGATTGACACCGAGCGTGAACATGACCTTGCTGATGGCCATCTTAGGGACATCAGCCATGATTGCACGTCGAAGTGCGTTCACCTGAGATGCATCAGCATCTTCGATGAGAATCTTCATTTTGTTTCCTTTAGGATACCCGTCAACAACGCTTGCCTTCATCTTCATTCCTCCAAATCAGACACGTCGACCACGTCGACCACCCTTTTTCTTGGTGCCGTCGTGAGCGATTGGTGTAACATCCTCGATACGAGTGATGGTCATACCTGCACGTGTCAGTGCTCGAATAGCTGCTTGTGCACCAGGTCCAGTGTTGTTGGACTTGTTACCACCAGGTGCACGGTACTTGACGATGAGTTGTGTGAATTCCTTGTCCTTGAGCATGTCAGCGAGACGCTCAGCAGCACGAGTAGCAGCGAATTGTCCACCACTGTCCTTGGACGACTTGACAACCTGTCCGCCGGAGCATGTTCCGATGG
>JAAXIR010000010.1 GCA_012270265.1 Candidatus Poseidoniales archaeon | reverse complement strand
CCGTACAGAGTCGAAATTCAAAATGAAGAAAAATCCAATGTTTGGGTTCCAATCGACAACGACGATTACGTGCGTGCAAGCCTCTGAATTACGGATTGAGAATCATGGCGCCAAGACTCCTCGTTTGCGATGGTTGTTGCTGTGGCAGAATGGAAAAGGGCAACAATGCCGTTCCAATCGAGTATCTCAAGAACGCCTGGAAAGAGCATGGTCTGCAAGAGCATGTAGGTTTGTCAATATCAGGATGTCTTGGTCCTTGCAGCCTCAACAATGTCACATTGATGATGAATGGGAACGAGCGTATCTGGCTCGGTGAACTCGGAACGACTGAGCACTACGAAGCACTCATTGAATGGGCGAAGTCAATTTCGAACGACCAAAAGGTCTCAGAGTTACCTGACCTTTTGGTTTCGCATCAATTCAAGCCAAAATAGACTCTGTTGTTTCAGACAGGCATACCGATGTATGGCTCATCAATATCCAACTGGAGGATGTAGAGTCCAGTCGAAATGCAAGAAGCGTAAATTCGGCCTTCATTGAATTCAACAGCCCAGAGGAAAGGAACCCATGAGAAGTCGTAGAAGGCACTGTCGAGAGGTGTTCCGTCGAGGTGGCCTCTTGGGAGATAGTAGCCGATTGTGGCTTCAAAGTGGATGTCAATCCGATCAGTAGCGATTGGAGAGATGAGCGTTTCAACGTCAACAATCCAAACACCTGCGTGATAGTGCGAGATGTACAGCCGCCCGTCCCACGTACCGCCACGTGATTGGTCCGTTTCTTCCGTGGTCTCGAAGTAGCCGCTGTCAAGGTTGTGTGGACTGAACAGCAGCCATTCGTCTGCAACTGGATCAAGTTCACAAGTAGAACCGAAACAGTGGTCTGTTGCATAGGGGATTTCCCAGTCACGGGTCATTGAAATCTCGAACTTGAAGTTCCCGTTTTCCATTGAGTATTCAGTGGTGTCGAGCAAGTAGACGATGCCAGTTCCCTCGTAGAGATCGAGACACTCGACAGCTGCTGTAACGTAATGCCGTGGTTCGTCACCAAGCCCAAGGTGGGAGACGTCGAGCATTTCAGGGAACGGTTCTGCGTAGTGAATATACGAAACACGTCCGCCGTTCTCGTTGCTCGTTGTTCCGCTATCTGGTCGACCATCGTTGTCAAGGTCGAGGAAATCCATCCACGATCCAACCTCAGGTGCTCGCCATCGGCACATCACTGGATTGCCTTGGCCAGCCTTGCAGAGCGTTGCCATCGTTGTATATTGGGCAGGTGAGTTGACTGGGTGTGGAACGTCAGTAACATCGCCAATCCGAAGACCCGCTTCCCAGTAGGAGCCGTAAACGAAGGTTCGACCATAGCGTGGATCTTCGGTGTCTTCACCAGGCCATCGTTGTACGGTCATGTCGTGAATGTAGATCCAGCCACCACGGGTTGTTTCCCAAGCGACTTCGTATTCTCCGACCTTGATGATGGTGTGACCGACACCGGACGCTGGGATGCCTGGTAGGGTTCGAGAAGCACTACCTTGGAGGTTGAGGTGGGCGATGGTGACACCGCCGCATGCTTCACCCAAAGCGGAATCGCATTGCTCGTAATCAGGGTTGGCTACGAAGATGTACCATTCTCCATCGATCATGTGCGGATAGAGGTTGTGTGGACCGCTAGGATGGTCGACATCGTACCATGAATCAACATAGGTTGGATTTGTTTTGTCTGTGACATCGATGAGAACAACTGAGACTTGAGAGGGATCACCCCACTCACCGACGTTTGGATCAGCATAGCCCGAATCGACAAGTTGATTCTGGAGAATGACGTATTCGTTCCCATTGTATTCGAGATACTTGACGTCGAGAACTTGTGTGTTTGGATCGTTGTAAACACCAACGACCTGAGGGTCCGTTGCATTGGTGACATCAACGATGTGCATGTCATTCCACCCTGCTTGATAGGTGTAAACACGACCATCAGGTGAACGCGCAACGGAAACTTCGGCGTTGCCTGGTGATGTCAAAGGGTTGAATGCAAGCTGTTCGATGTTATCGGTGCCCGCTTCGTGCTGACTGGCGTTTGAGTGATCGTGTCCATCGCCTTGGAACAATGGGTCGCCTGCTGCAAACGAGAAGGTTGCCTCGCTTGTTTCCGCTTCCTAACCAACGCCAACAAGAACCACAGTAATCGATGATGCAAAGAGAATACCAAAGATTGCAAGCGCAACCACTCGCGTCTCCCTGTCGCTGCGACAG
>JAAXIR010000099.1:1385-2250 GCA_012270265.1 Candidatus Poseidoniales archaeon | reverse complement strand
CCTTTCCCTTCTCCAAAATGAACCGCAGATAGAAGAGCGCCAGAAGGAGCAATTCCGGGATGAATCTGTTTCATATCAAAGATAGCCATCGAGCGCTCAATATCGAGGATACCATGACGCTCCCCAAGCGGTAATGCATCCAAGGCGACGTCAATCGTTGAGGCGGTTACAAACGAAACGTCTGGTAGGTCTGGGATGAGTTTCTTGGCCTGACCGTAGCCACAGGCAAGGATGATCACATCTGTCTCAACATGTCGGCCATCAGCGAGGTGCACCTTGTGTTTCTCGACCTTGACAACATTCGCTCCTGTTTCGATTGGAATGCCCACTTCATCGAGTGTGACTGCGAGTCGTCCGACCAATCCAGACCATCCCTCTTTCAAGACCAGAAGTTGGCTGTTGAGCAATGCTCTGCTTCGATCCTCATTCTTGAGCCCCCAAGAAGCGATGTGTTCACTGGCCTGAATCGATGGGTGTTCAAGATTGTAGCTTTTGACCGCTCTTCGATACATCGCTGCATCCATCATCGGTTTACGGGGTTGCATCATACCTTGCCCGAGAATTTCGAGACGATGGGGGCGCAATGGCAAAACGGACGGTTTGACCTTGCTCACTTTTCGAACCAATTGATGTAACGGGCCCTTCTTGAGCAGAAAATGAGGGCCATATCCGATTGGAAACCCATCCCGTGATTCACTTGAAGCACGACCGCCTATGGACGGCCTTTTCTCAAGCACGACCACGTGGTGGCCTCGGACAGAGGCTTCCATGGCTACGGAGAGGCCAGAAAGCCCTGCACCAACAACGAGGACTCTGGCCTTGTTCAGCCGAGAACGATCTTCTCAACAAAGCGTTCGGTTGTTAT
>JAAXIR010000099.1:0-1375 GCA_012270265.1 Candidatus Poseidoniales archaeon | reverse complement strand
GCATCGGACAGAGGCGTCCATGGCTTCGTACAGGCCAGACAGTCCTGCTCCAACATCGATGACTCTGGCCATAGATGGCCCAAACCATCCTCCTCATCAATCCCTACGCGGCAACAGTTTGCTTGAAGTCCTCATAGACCTAGCATAATCCATGGGCGAGCGCGCAATGTTGCCTCACGACCGTGGCCATCTCCTGTGGACTTCCGAAGATGGAGCAAGCCGTATGCTTACATCCAGCATGGACCGTTGGACCACAGCGATCGTAGGAGATGATGGCATTGATGGACCCGTTATGGGATTCGGTGAAAAGGTGACAGCACACGTAACCTCGAGAGCAGACGGAACCATCGCTGGCGCAGCTGCTGTCGATTACATGTTGCAAATCTGGGCCCCAAGCCTCTCAACATCATGGAAAGCCGGAGACGGTCGACGGGTCAGCGAAGGCGATGTTGTCGTCGAAATCAGCGGCGACTCTGAATCAATTCTTCGTATGGAGCGTTCAATCCTCAATTTGCTTGGACAACTCTCAGGTATCGCTACCAATGCAGCGCATTGGGCAACAATCGCTCCACGGCAAGTAGCCGCTACTCGCAAGACGGTTTGGGGTATGCTCGACAAATGGGCCGTCCATCTAGGTGGAGGATTGACGCATCGACTCAACAAAGACGATGCGACCATGATCAAGGAGAACGATCTTGCCGTATCTGGTGACGGTGGCATGCAGGCCATCGTTCAACTTCTATCAACGATGGATGTCGCCAACTGTGGAGCCTTCCTTGAATTGGAAGTCACTAATGAGAAGGACGCCATCGTTGCAGCATCCACTTGGAAACAACGACAAGAAAGTGAATCGTTGCCACAACTCGTTCTCATGTTGGACAACTTTGGTCCGGAACGAAGCAAAGATATGGTTGGCGAACTCACAGATATGGGATTGCGCGATGCAGTCGTTCTCGAAGCAAGTGGAAACATCGTCTTTGATGATTTGGAAGAATGGCGTGAATGCGGTGTCGATGTTCTCTCAACCAGTGCCATCAATCGAGGAACTGCTCCTCTCGATATCAGCATGCTCATCGACCAATGAGGTGGACCCATGGATCATGCTGCCGACCCATCCCATCCACGTTATCGTTCGTTGTTGATGCGTCATCGTCTCGAAGTTGCAGCCAAGAAAGTCATGCTTGCTGATTCCTCAATGATTGCCCATGGTCGCGGTGCGGCTTACGAGTCCCGCCTTGGCGAGACGACCATTCCGAGCGCTGATATTGCCGCACAATTCGCACTTCACGCCTTGATGCAAGCAGAATATCCTGTGCTATCTGTTAACGGAAATGTCGTCGCTCTTGCTGGTGATGAAAGGCTCAAACTGGCCGAG
>JAAXIR010000003.1 GCA_012270265.1 Candidatus Poseidoniales archaeon | reverse complement strand
CTCATTGACTTGACCAGTCCAAACGGGAATGGTGACTGTGACCTGGTCGAAGACATGCATGCGACTTTGGTCATCGCAGTTGAGAAGGGAAGAACAACTGAACTTGATTTCTATGTTCCAAACGATGTAACGCCTGGTTACGATTTGATGAGTTGATTGCTATGGAGGAACAGAATGATACGTTTGCCCAAGTCGGCATCGGTGCGATGATTGTCTTCATTGGAATTCTCATCGCAGTTTCTACATCGATGTTCGTGATGATCAATCAACTCGAGCGAATTGCACAAGGAGCTGAATCAACGGTTTCTGTAGCAACCAATGAAGCCCACACACAGATTATCTTTGTTGGTGGTTGGGTGGATGATGCCTACGATGATTATCTCCTCATGATCGAATATCAAAGTCTTGGAAAGAACGTCCAAACCGATGAAGTCGGTTGGGTATTGTGGTGCGAACACAATGACCAGATTTTCCGTAGAATGGGTTACTTTGGTGACCCCGTTGCATCTGCTCCCGGTGGTGTAACATTATGGGAAGTAGGCGAGGACATTACGCTTCCAACTGAATTAATCTCCGGAAAGCGATACTTCGTTATCGCCGATGGTGGAACTGGAACAGGCAATGGAGCAGGTACAAGTTGTGGCCCACAATGGATTTTCGATCGTGGTGTAACTGCTTACTATTCGATCTATCTTCCTGATGGAGGACACACGACACAAGAGTTGCGCGTCAATGTTTTCGAAGTAGGTGAATCTGTCACCTGAGTGGTACAAGCACCTCATATCTCAATCGGCGAAGTCGTTAATTGGGACCGATGAAAAGACACCGGTATGCAAGGAGACCAGAACAACCAGATTGTTGGAGAAATCCAAACACCACAACCTGTGGCAATCAATGCTGGCCAACAGACGGGAATGCCCTACGGTGCTCAACCCGTTCAACCAATCATGCAACAGAACATCGTGTACATTCAAATGCCGAAATTCAAACATCCTATTCGAATCTGGAGTTACGTGCTCATTGGTGTGGGAACACTGATCTACATTGTTTCAACATTATTTGCTTTTGACAATGGTACTGAAACGGTGTTCGAATTGGGCTATGGAACGTGTTGTATGTTCTACAACGCGGCTTTTGTCTGCGAGATTGTCTTCTATTACAACATGATGGAGCACAATCAATCCTATGGACAGGGAACAGGTTGGGCCATTACCAACATCGTGCTCGGAGCGATTTTAACAGTCATTGGACTGTTCTTTGCACTAGGTATGTTTGCCTCGGCGTTTAGCCTTTGAAATCAAACAACACCTTGTGCTTGCATGGCTTCAGCGATCTTGAGGAAGCCTGCAACGTTTGCACCAAAGACGTAGTCACCATCTCGACCGTATTCCTTGGCTGTCTCGTACGCAGCCTTGTGGATACCGACCATGATGGCATCGAGACGAGCATCGACTTCTTCACGAGTCCATGCGAGACGGAGTGAGTTTTGGCTCATTTCAAGTCCAGAGGTTGCAACACCACCTGCGTTGCTTGCCTTTCCTGGAGCGAAGAGGACACTGTTCTTCTGGAAGACTTCAACTGCTTCTGGTGTACAAGGCATGTTCGCACCTTCTGCAACAGCCATGACGTTGTTGTCAACGAGCATTTGTGCTTCAGCACCGTTGAGTTCGTTTTGTGTTGCGCATGGTAGGGCAACATCAACGTTGATTCCCCAGAGGCCGTTAGGCGTTGGTTCAGGTGCGGATGCGGTGAAGGTTACACCGTCAAAGTGGGCAGCATACTCAGAGATACGTCCACGTCGGTTGTTCTTGAGATCCATAATCCAAGCCAACTTTTCTCGGTCGATACCAGCAGGGTCGTGGATGAATCCACTCGAGTCGGACATGGTAACAGGCTTGCCACCAAGGTCGAGAACCTTCTCACAAGCAAACTGGGCAACGTTTCCAGAACCTGAAATCGATACGAGCTTTCCTTCAAAGGATTCACCTTGAGCAGCAAGCATTTCACGAGCGAAGTAAACAAGACCGTATCCTGTTGCTTCTGGTCGAATCAATGAACCACCGTAAGAGAGTCCTTTTCCAGTGAGAACACCAGCTTGGAACTCATTGCGGAGTTTGCGGTACATTCCGTACATGTAGCCAATTTCTCGACCGCCGACACCGATGTCACCAGCAGGTACGTCGCAGTCTTGGCCGATGTGGCGCCAGAGTTCCATCATGAAGGATTGGCAGAAACGCATGACTTCAGCATCGCTCTTACCCTTTGGGTCAAAGTCTGAACCACCCTTTCCACCGCCCATTGGAAGGCCGGTGAGGCTGTTCTTGAAAATCTGCTCAAACGCTAGGAACTTGAGAATTGAAGCGTTAACGGACGGGTGGAATCGAAGTCCACCCTTGTATGGACCAATGGCACCGTTGAATTGGATTCGGAAACCACGGTTAACGTGTTCGTTACCATTGTCATCAACCCAAGGAACTCGGAAGTGAATAAGGCGCTCTGGCTCAACAACTCGCTTGACGATGTCTACGTACTCTGGGTGACGTTCCAAAGCAGGACCTAGACTTTCGAGGACCTCCCACACTGCCTGATGGAATTCAGGTTGTTCAGGATCACGGGCGACAACTGCATCATAGATTTCTTTGACAATTTGCATAAGGGGTTTCCACCTTGAGCCTCTCGACCCTCAAAGTGTTTCTAATGGTTGTCATTGAATGGGTAGCCCAAATGCCGTTTCAAAAGGGTCACAGAGGACAGACAGTCATGAAGCGCTCGAGTCGTTCAATGCGCCTCTGACCTTGTTCATCGACTTCAGCCATTGCGTGGATGGCTTCCTCAATCATAGCATGTTGATCGGGTTGGATGGAGAGCAATCGACGGAGATGGTCGAGCAATGCCCATTCATCCTCTGTGATGACCTCATCATCGAGAGCTGCAATCAAAGCGGATTGATAGGTCGATACAGTTCCCATGGCCAGTTCAACGTCTTCCATCTCTCCAAATGGATTCAGTTCCTCGCCTCGAGCGATGGATAGACACAGAGCCGTATCGCTTGGTTGGATACCAAGCGTGGCACCAAGAACTCGGAGAATTGCCGCTTCATCGTCAGTGACAATTGAATCTTCGAGAGCGGTCTCGACCAATTGTAGGTAAAGTCGGTTTGCGGTGGTATCTGCGAGCATAAACGTTGCACTGAGGCACGGGGTTTGAACTTAACCATTGTTTTCTTTACGTATTACAATATGTATCACAATCGTATTACTTTAAGTACTACTTGGTTCTACAGGTGTTTAGGAGGAACCGAAATGAGCGGTCAAAGCACACTCACATCAATTCGACTTGATGATGACACAATGCAGGGTCTGGACATGCTCGTTGGACAAGATGGTTTGAACAACCGATCCGATGTCATTCGACTCGCAATCCAACAATTACTCCACGGACAAGCCAAGCTCCCAGGAATGAAGAGTGTCCGTGTTCCAATCGGCCGACAGATGGAACGCCATCTCGCTTCATTGTACGAGTTGTATGGCGTCTCCCATGAGCAAGCCGCCTCTGAAGGCTTGGTTCTTTACACTCAAAAGAAATTGGCAGAAGCCAAAGGAATCCAAAATGAACTCGATAATGTCGTAGCCAACGCAGTTGATATGACACAACCAAGCAAGGAATACCACGAATAAAAAGCGGTGAGAGCAGAGAGGGGATGGGATGATTTGGCACGAAGAAGACAACACGCTTCCGAAGGCCACCTTCAATGCTGTGCAGGACCGGTCCAACCTGCACGGCCTAGCGACCTTGCGGATACGTGCCCGTCGTGCACAGCGTGACCACCGTGGCCCCCAACACCACAACCCCCACAGCCCCCTGGATGACGGACAGGGGGACTCTGATTCCACACCTGTCTCTTGACGGTGGAAACCCCACACGTGTCGCGGCCCCCACTCCACGGCACACTTGACAACAAGCAGCGAATGCTTTCGACACGAATCCTTTAGAGGGGTCGTCATTGTTCTCTCATTATGTCAGGCGAAGAATCCTCCGTATTTTCGGAAGATATTCGCTATCTCGCACACGAAGAGGCTCGACCTGGCCAACTCGAGATGATTCAAGATTGCCTCAAAGCACTCCAACAAGGTGGACATCATCTTGCTGCTGCGCCAACTGGTATCGGGAAAACAGCAGCAGCGTTGGCAGCGGCCATCGATGCTGCTCGAACTGCAAACGGCCCACGTACCATCTTTTTCTTGACCTCTCGACAGAGCCAACACAAGATTGTCGTCGATACGGTTCGTCGAATCAACGCTCGACGACCGCCTCAGGAAAAGGTACGTTTGGTCGACATGGTTGGACAATCGAACATGTGTGTCCAACCTTTTGCGAAAGAGTCCCCCCCGTTGTTTTCCCTTCTGTGCAGCCAAGCACGATCACAGCGTACCTGCAAACCTTACCTCACGCAAGCTCCAGGATTGCGCCAGAGGATTCTCTCCGACCCATTGCATGTTGATGAGTTGGTCCAAATGGCACAAACGCATTCTGAACACGGCGTTCCTACACTGACATGTCCATGGAAGGCTGCACGAGAAGCCGTGTCCTCAGCGGATGTGTTCGTCGGCGATTACAACCACCTCTTCGTCGATGCTGTTCGAGAAGCCTCGCTCAATGCAATGGAGGTTGATCTCTCCGACATCATTGTCATTGTTGATGAAGCACACAACCTTCCAGACAGGATTCGAATGGGGATGGAACGTCGGTTCACACCAACTGTGGTACGGAATGCAACCATCGATCTCGAGGAGTACACGGAAACCATCGCCGAGGCTGCAGCATCGTTGGGCTCAGATGGGCTGAATTTGCAAGCATCACTCACATCATGGGCATTGAGTGTGATGAAGGTCTGCCGAGGACGCATCAGTGATTTGTTCAGAGACCTATTGGGTGAACCCGCAGAGTTTGAGGAGCGTCGAGTCGATATGGAGCGCCTCAGAAACATCTTCCTTGCATCATGCGATGAGGTTGAAGGCAAGGTCGGACAACAACAACTCCAACAGGAAGTTGGATTGGTTGAATCACCTGGCCAAGGCCTCGACCGTCTGAAGATTCTGCGCGATGTTCTTCTCGATGTTGAAATCAAGGTCGACGCAGATGATGAGAATCCAAACATCGACATCGACGCCCATCGAATTGGACACCTCCTTGAGGACATGCTGCGTTTTGGAGAGACAACTGCCCTTGTCTACGTACACGATGCCAAAGGAAAGGAAGGTCGAATTACATCGCATCTTCTCGACCCGGGGTTGGTATCAGGACCTGTTCTCAAGAAGTGTGCTGGGAGTATTCTCATGTCTGGTACATTGTATCCTCCGAAGATGTATGCAGATCTACTCGGTATTGGACATTCCAAAACGACCAGTCGTCAGTACGATTCACCTTTTGCAAGCCAACGACGTCCAATCGTTGTCGCCAAAGATGTTACAACACGCTATCAGGACCGTTCCTATGAAAACACGCAACGAATTCGAGCCCATCTTCAATCGCTTTGCGATGGATCTCCAGGGCACGTTGCAGTCTTCACGCCGTCCTATTCGATGCTCAACGATTACATCGGAGAAGGGCAGTTCCATGGCGTCGTTGTTCGTATGGAGGATCGAACATGGTCCAAACAAGATGTCGATCAATTGCTCGATGTCCTCGAAGATGCTAAACAAGCTGGACGACGAATCCTGCTTGCAGGCGTCTTTGGCGGACGCTTGTCTGAAGGTATTGATTATCACAATGGATTGCTGGATGCAGTTGCTTGCATAGGTATTCCAAACCCACCACCATCCATTCATCAAAAGGCTCTACGCACGTACATTGAGGAGCGATTTGGTCGAGCCAACGCTTGGCGTTATGCTTCGACCCAACCTGCGATTAACGCCATTCTTCAAGCCATGGGACGACCCATTCGGAGCATTGCTGACCGTGCATTGATTCTCCTCTTGGATAAGCGCAACACCGATCGAACTTACATTGAGTGTTATCCAAAAGACATCCGAATGAACACGTCAACCGAGCCAGAAACGACCAAATCCTTTGCACGACGGTTCTTTTCAAGGGTCCATCGTCAATCCGAAGGTTCATCATAATCAAGCAGGAGGAGAAACCATGAGCGAGTGGAAGCGCATAGAACTCATTGAAGAAGAAAAAGGTGAGACATTAGCGGCCCTGTCACCTGCTCCGCACATGCTGCATCAGGAATTTCAACAAGAAGCAAGTCATCTGCATGAGGTTCAAGCCATGCACACGCACGTTCTCGTTCAAGCAGGCATGTTGCCTGAAACACATCTTGCAGATGTGGAACCATCGCAACGTTTGGATTGGATTCTGAATGAGTTGCATGGCATGCGTGATGTGGATGGGCTTACGATTCCAATGAAGGGTGTTTCGAGTGAAGACGTTGAAATCAACGTCCTCAATGCTGAAAACGAGACCAGCGTCAAAATCACCATCCATGAGGACGGTCATGATTCCCTTGAGCGTGTTCTTCCACTCACTGGAGAGAACCTTGATGTCAAGGCTCACTTCGTGGACGGCCACCTACGCTTGCGCTGGTAATTTCAGTACTTCTTGTAACTGAGTTCGGTAATCATCTTGTCCAATGCAGCCTGTGCGGATTGTTGATGCGAAGCACCCAATTCTTCACGACTGTATCGAGCCATTTCGAACATGTTATCCAACGATTCAAGCGCCTCATCGCTGATGCCAGGAGTCGCTTGTCGGATAGCAACTTCGAACTCACGAACTGTTTCGAAATCTCGACGTAGCAATCCACGTGTCTGCAAGGTTGAACAGAGGTTCTGATAGCAGTTGAAGATCGCTTCTCGTGTTGCATCTCCTGCAGCGAGGAGCTCAGCTGTATACTCGAAGACTTCACTCATCTCTGAAAGCAACTCGTTCTGTCGAGTACGTCGATACATGACCGTTCCGAGAGCAACCGCTGCTGCAAGGAAGACCAAGGCAACGTAGGTCCATGGGCTCACTTCAGAGGCTTCGGCTTCAAACTCGTAAGCAGGTGCAAATCCATTGAGTCGTGTGCTGTTGAACTCAGCAACAGTCTGCTCCGACAGTCTTGGATCGGTGATGACAATATCGAGAGAAACTTGACCGAAGATTGAGGCATCGCCGTATGCAGGGTCGTTGTTGAATTCAAAGGCTGCAACACCATCAGCATCCGTCAACTTTGTCATCGCACCAAGTTGTGATCCGTTTCCGGCATAGAGATAGAACTCAACCGCAATACCTGCAAGACCAGTTGTTGTGTCTTCAGCCACAATCGTAACTCGGCCATCGACCTTTTCATCCACGTTTTCTTCGATCTTATCGACGAAGATTTCGATTTCTGCGTTCACCTTAATGTAAATCGGATGCGATTCTGACGCACCGTTGATGTACAGACCAGTGTCTCTTGGAACGTCGATACTAACGAACTGCGAACCAGGTGACAACGTCAGTGGAGCATTGACGACGATTGTGAAGTTTCCAATGTTCCAATCGACTTGTGCTCCGTCGAAACAAACTGCACCTTCGAAGTTGTTGACACAGTTCGTGCCGTTACCGACGTAGAGAACCACATCTTCGAAGACTTCGCCAATACCACCAATTTCTGCAACGCTTCCTGTCAGACGAATCGGGTTCGCAGGATCAGAGCGGACAGACTGTGGGGACGATGTGCTGTCAATGGTGATGACGATATCTGCCCATACCGTCACTGTTCCGTTGGTGAGTGTGCTCAGGTGTTCTTGGGTTCCCTCAAACACAACTTGGATGATGTGACCGTTTCCTCGCTCAAGATCCATGCTTGCAAAGACTTGACCTGAGAAGGTTCCATCAGAGGCAGTTGTCACAGTCGACATGTATTGACCATCAAGGTACACGAGAACGCTCTCGCCGCCGATTCCATCCTGATCGACCGTATCGATATCGTAGAGACGACCAGAGAAGGTCCAGAAGTCTCCACGGGTTGCATCCGTGCCATCGTCAAACTCGAGCGTCATCGCAGAACGATGTGCCAAGAAGAACGATTGGTTGGCTGACCCTTCTCGGTAGTAGCCTTGAGCAAGGACATTTGCTTCAAGCAGATTGTCGCCGAAATTGAAGAAGTCCTGAACGGTCCATTCGTACGAGAACGTTCCGTCAGCTCCAGTCGTCACCTGTGACAATACAAAGCCGTCAACCTTGAGCTCAACGACATGACCTTCGATCGGTTCGAGTTGGTTATCAAGCACACTTCCAGTAATCATTGTTGTATCGGTCACTGCAAGAGGAGAAGGTACAGAAACAGAAACAAGAATCTGACTGAAGACCGTCCATGTACCACCAGCATCGCTGGGCAGATAGAACACCGTTCCATTGAAGCGAGTATCCAGCGAGACTGGGCCAAGCGCGGCATCAGCAGGCACTGGAATGACGGCTGTAAACAAACCAGTCTCATCCGTTGTAACATTGGTCATCCACACATCATTGAGGTAAATGTCGATGGTAAGGTCTTGCAGTGGATTGTCAACAATGTCCAACAATCGTCCTTGGACAGTCATGGTGTCTTCACGGTTCACCTCACCTGTCGGCGTAATCAACAAAATTTGTGTTGGCACACTGACATTGAAATCAACGGTTGCAGAACTTGGCATGTAGAATTCTGGATCGACAGAATCCCCGATGCCGACTGGGTCAACCCAATCGCGTCCACCAGTAAATCGGACTTCGACCATGTGCATTCCAGAGGTTGTCGATTCTGGGACGAGATAGGAAATAGCATATGCACCGGTGAATGCATCACTCTGAACACTCGCCACAGGCACGCCATCCACAAAGAGACGCACTATGGCTACCGATTCAACGCCATCAACGTACAACGGCATGTTGAGATCATCAAGCAAGGTTCCGTTCACGTACAACATCTCACCAGCAACAAGCGATTCCGTATGCTCAGTAATGGTCAGATTCGTCTCGGCCAATGTAACGAATTGCGTCGTCGTGTTGTATCCAATGAGTCCGGTTGAACCTGCGAGTCCATCATAGGAAGCAACAACATCGCTGAAACCAACCGATGCATTGAACGGCACCAACAGGCTTCCGACGGCAGTTCCATTCGCAGCCGTTGTGACAGTAACAGACACTTCGTCGGTCGTGTTGGTTGCTGGAAGTGAGAAGGTGACCTGTTGCCCATCGATTGGTGCACCCGTATTGTCTTCAAGCAAAATGCGTATATCGAGCAAGTCACCTCGTTCTGTGCGGTCGTTCAACGATGGTTGACCGAGCGCATCAAGCGACGGATCGAGGAACGTAATGACGGAGAAACCTCGACTATCAAAGGTTGAATTGTTCTTCGATCCGATGTAAAAGTTCACTGTCGGAACAATTGATGCTTCCAACACGTGTGTTCCACGCTCAAATCCTGGCGTCAGTGTAATGCTAGCATTCCACCATCCACCATCTTGTACAGAACCGTTGCTCACAGCAAATCCAGTAGGTGCATCATTGATTGTAAACAAGACGTTCATGATCAGTCGAGAGCCGTCTCGATTTGTCAATCCGCTTCCATTGTCCGAAACGACCCGTCCTGAGACATTGAAACTTGAACCTGCAACAGGATTGTCCGTAATCGAATCGACGACCATGAACGTGAGAGAACGAACGGTCACGCTGCTGAGATTTGCTTGTGTTGGGAGAAGGTCCGAACTTCCGTTGTAATAGTAACTGACCACAATCAAACCGAGCGGATGACTTGATGGAATTGCAAAAGAGGTGTTGGCAATTCCTGATCCATCTGTTGTGACAGATGGCAACCATGTTTCATGGAATTTGGTCGTAACACTCAGATTTCCAAGTGGTCTGAAGTTGAAGCTTGATTCGACCAAGGTAGCGCTCAAGTTCACTGTCTCGCCGCGATTGACAAGAACCGGGTTACCAGGTTGCAATCCTTCGAGTTGTGTCACTCCGAAGACGAAAATCGCTGACGAAGTGTTTGAAGGTAAATAATACGGCGAAGAGTCCTCAAGAACTTCAACAACGAGTGTACGTGGACCGCGTACGGTACCATTGTTGGCTGTGTCTGTTGGGACGGTGAGGTTGAAACTTCCATTCGAAAGTGTTGGGACACCACTGCGGAGTCGTTCCTCAGGGTTTGACTGCCAGTAGACATCAAGTCGAACACCGGAAATCATAGCACGTGCAGGATCATCGTCATCGAGAATTTGTCCTTGCATGTTAAACGGAACACCAGCAGTAATGGTCGATGGTAAGACGTCAATTCGAATATCGGTTGGAACTTGTACGGTCACATCGACGAGCGTGCTGTTTCCTGTACGGCGGCTGTTTCCAACGGCGAGAGGGTCGGTCAAATCATCAGCAACAAACATCTGTAGGACGTAGTCGCCTGGTGCTAGACTTGCTGTCGCCCAGGTGAATGAAGCATTTCCTTCAGCATCGGTGACTGCAGTACCAATGGTCTGATTGGAGTTTCCAAAGTCCCAGATGTACTCTACGGTAACACCAGAAACGTTTGAACGATCGGCAACATCAAACACGGTCGTATTGAAGGTCACTTGATCGCCTGAAACGAATTCCATCGCGCTCAATTCTTCCTCCAGCAGGAATTCAGATTCGATACCAACAGTCACACTCGGCAACGTTGGTGGGTTCGGTGGTGTTGATGAATCAACGACGCGATAGTATGCACCACCAGCAGGGGCCATCGCTTCGAAGTTGAAGTCAACAGCAACCTCGTAACCATTGGACGGAAGCGTTGTTGGCATGACAACTGTGAGGTTGAATTCACCGGTTGCATTGTCCAGCATGCCATTTGCCAAATCGATTGGGAAACCGTCGGCATCAAGCATGGTCATGGCGATGATGGTATCGTTTCCAAGAACACGTTCAGTCGTGAACTGTCCATCGAAAATATCCCCTACAATGTAGGTCGTATTGCCCAAGTGCGTCCAATCTTGGAGGATAGTCAAGTTCCAACCAATCTCAGCTTGGACTCGAATCAATCCCGATGCATTTCCAGGCTGATAGAGTGTAGAACCATTGTAAAGGATGTCGAACACATAGTCACCAGGTCGCAAGGTCGAATCCAGTTGCCACGACAAGGTAATCAGCGACGAGTCTGGATCTGAAGTTGTGTTGACCCAGGTTCCATCAAACGAGAATGAGTAATCTCCCGGCACAGCAAGTCCGACTTCGACACCCATGTGATCTGAAATCTGTACCAGAACGTTCGTTGGCTCTCCTCGTAATTGTGGAGTGGCTATCACTTCGAAGTTCAGGATGCCAACCAATGCGTAAGGGTCGCCAGTACTGAGGTTCGCATCATCGGTTGATTCGTAGAGGTCAGGATAGAAACGCAACCGAACTTCTA
>JAAXIR010000180.1 GCA_012270265.1 Candidatus Poseidoniales archaeon | reverse complement strand
GATGAATGGTTAGAACTAAACGATTTATTCGAGCACGATGAAATGGCTTGGAGAATTACACGACTCGAATCTGAAAAAGGATCTGCTGAAGAAATCGAGGCGAGTAATCTTGTTCGCGCAGTTGCATTGCGTCAAGATATGCTTCGAGTCAAAATTACGAAGACTCGAGGAGAATTCTCAACTCCAGATGTACTCATCGTGGAAGAAGGAACGTCGTTCAAAGCAGGAACACTCCTCGACATCGGCGTCCAGACATGGCGCATACGTGCAATCCACACTGGCGAAGGGCGTACATTACGAGGTACAGTCGATGCGTCCAACATTAAGAGAATGTATTTGCATGAACCACCACGACCAGAACGATTCGAACCGAAGACGCCAAGAGAACGTCGTCAAGCATGGAAAGAAGGGCGTCTCGGTTTCAATCCAAATCCAATCTTGCCTAAAGAGCAAATCAAAAAGCGGGTCAAACCATCGAACAAGCGCAAGAAGAAAAAGGCTCGAAAGTAATCACGGGCGGTTGGTCCAAGGCATCAAAAAGGCCTTGGCAATCTGCAACCCGATGGTCGGATTTTCTTGCAATCGTCGTATGCTGTACTCATACCACTTTTCTCCGTACGGGATGTAGACGCGAGTACGATGTCCTTGCTTTGTGAGTTTTCGTCGCATCGGGCCACGTACGCCAAGCAACATTTGGAATTCGTAACCCGGGCCTTTTCCTTTTCTAGCCGCTCCTGCGTTGCTTCTTGGATCATCGATTGAAGGTCCCATGTTGAATTCCTTCAGAACTTCGAGAGAATAATCGACAACTGGGACATCGTGCGATGCAATTCCAACATAGGCACCGTGTTCCAAAGCCATCCTGATGGCGTCATTGGTTTTGTTTCGGATATCAGTACGTGTTGTGTAGGCGATTTCTTCAGGTTCGAGGTAGATCCCTTTGCAAATTCGGTAGTCTGCATTTGGACCGATGACACCAGCGACTTCCTTGATGTCATCAGGCGTTCGATGCAAACGACCTTGGAGGACTGTTCCGACATTTGTCAAGCCTTTCTCATGCAAATCGAGAACAACTTGAATGGTTTCTGATGTTACACGATGATCTTCCATATCCAAACGGACAAACATATCATGTTCTGCAGCTTGACGGACAAGAGATTCAATGTTCTCCATGCCTTTGTCCTTGTCGATGAGGAGTCCGAATGCCGTCGGCTTGATCGAAAGGTTGGCATCAAAGTCGTTTTCGACAATTGCCTGCATCACACGAACGTATTCGTCGAGGAAAAATTGTGCTTCATCTAACGAGGAGATTTCCTCTCCGAGAACATCGATGGTAAAGCATGCGCCCTCGGACTCCAATCGCTTCATGACCGTTACTGCATCATCCAGATTTGAGCCTGCAACGTAGCGACGAGAAACCCAACGTACAAACCAACGTGGCATACGTAGCGTCATTGCAACGATGAGTTTTGACAGCATGAGCAATCCTCCCTACGTTACTGGACTTCACGGCATCCTTTGACCATTTCCAAGAACGCATTGCTTCGAACAACCTCGACCCCGATGGATTCAAGATGGTTGTAAATTAATTGACGTTGCCAACCCTTGAACGATTTCTTTTCCACATTGCAAACGATGACTCCACCTGGAAATGCCTCTTGCGTGGATGCTAGTGCTGCATCAATCGATTGTTTCCAAAGAATGCCAGGATCATCTTGGGGCCCGAATGGCAAGGAATGGTTTGCTAGCATATGTCCAATCCATACGTTGTTTTCCAAACCTAATTTGTTAGCCTTTGGGGCGTAATGTCCACCTCCAAGAGTCACAAGAACTGGTTCACCAACATGACTTGAACTCCAACATTCGTTGGAGAATCCATCTCTCAAGCCGAGACCTTCAGCGATCACCTCCGCAAGGAGTTGAGCAGCTTCCTCATTCGGCCAGTATGGTTCTGTTGAACCTACTTCAATGAACAATGCTGGCACATCGAGGATTGGACCATGATGTGTCACTTCGAGTGAGAGTGAGAAGTCAGGAATAGCATCCTCTTCCCACTTTTGATGAAGAAGCCTCCACCAAGGTCCGATACGAGGGTTCGGAGGAGGGGCAAAACCTGGGCGGCCACCAAATGGCGGTTTCTCTCCGAGTGGGTGGTGAGGTACGCCGATTGGATGCAATGTAAGACACGGGTTTCCACTTACTGCAGCATGTCTTGATGGCAAAATGACTTCACGTACTGTTTCATTTGGAGCAT
>JAAXIR010000045.1 GCA_012270265.1 Candidatus Poseidoniales archaeon | reverse complement strand
TGCATGTCAATGCCAAACGGACCATCCAAGGTCATGATGACATCATCCACTTCGACAGGTGAACCAATGTGCTTGTGAATCTGAATGCCTACGCCGTGGTCGATTTCTTGACCTTGCTTCGAACGACCAGCCCCCGCTTCACACAGCACTTGGCCAATGAGGAGGGCATCAAGATCAGCCACAAATCCTGATTTTTCTGCGAGAAGTGTGTATTGTTGAGGCGCACGTGGCAAGACGCTCCATGGGTCGTCAAGGAGTTGCTGAGCAAGAGCAGGTTCAACCCCTTGACGCTCGAGCATGGACTTGAACTCCTGAAGGGCTGAACCGTTCTCGATCGATTCAGAAATGTCAAAACCCAATGCATTTGCTTGAGCGTACACCAACTCCATCGTATCATGTGGACCCATTCCTTTGAGACAGGCAATGGACTCAGCAATCTCGTGACTGTTTCCAAGCCATTCCCCAATGGGATGATCCATCTGTGTGAGTTGTGCTTTGACTTCAATTCCAAGTTCAGTTCCTACACGAACCATGGATTCAGCGAGCTTTCGTGCATCTTCGGAGTGCTGCATAAACGCTGCTCGCCCAAACTTCACATCTAGAACCAGAGACTGGATGCCTTCAGCAGCTTTCTTTGATAGGATGGATGCTGTAATCAATCCAATACAAGGTACAGTTGCGGTCACGTCACGGATTGCGTATAGGATGGAATCTGTCGGAGCAATTTCAGCTGTTTGACGAGATATGAAGCACGGATTTGTTGTCATCTCATCAATGGACAGACCCGTATTGAATCCAGGGATGGATTCCAATTTGTCAATGGTCCCTCCAGTATGTGCTAGGCCTCTTCCTGCAAGCATGGGCACAACTGCTCCACATGCACGCAATGCTGGTGCGAGAATCAAACTCATCTTGTCGCCCACGCCTCCTGTGGAATGTTTGTCGACTGCAGAATCACGTAGTGGTAAGCGATCTCCTTGCTCAAGCATGGCTTTGGTGAGGTAGGTCGTTTCTTGAGCATCCAAGCCATTGATTTGGCATGCCATCAGAAATGCGCCAATCTGTTCATTTGGAATTTCATGAAGATGCTGAATGAACCATTCAATTTCATCTTGGGCGAGTGCCAATCCATCCCGCTTTTTTGCAAGCAGATTTGGGATGTGCATTGAAATCAACTCTCATCGTTTGAGGCCAAGCCAATCTCTGCAAGACGCTGATGGAGGTAATCGCCCGCCGAAATCGATGGATAGTCCGCAGAACCACTGGTCTGCTCGATAAACTCAGGCAGCGGTGTCAAATCGATTTCGTTTCGAGGATGCACGAACATTGGCATCGAGAATCGACGCTGTGTAGGGTCTCCCGGATTGACAACACGATGGGTCGTCGATTTGAACAATCCATTCGTTAGGTTTTGAATCATGTCTCCTGAATCAACGATGATTTGTTCGTGATTGCCCTCAACATCGATCCACGTCCCATCATGGTCCATGACTTGAAGACCTGCTGCAGTTGCAGTCATCAGGAGTGTGATGAAATTGATGTCCTCGTGCGCAGCGGAACGAACAGCACCATCAGGTGTGGAGGAATCGAGTGGGGGGTAATGGATGATACGCATGATGGTGTTGCCTTTTTCAGCCATTGAAGGCAACCAATTTGATTGCTTGCCAAGATACAAACTGCATGCTGCGAGAAGTTGATTCGAGATTGCCTCCATTTGGTTGTAGAGGTCATCGACTTTCTCCTCAAACTTCGGAATATGCTCATTCGGCCAGATGTTCATCGGATATTTGTTGTCCGTTTCACTCCCTTGTTGCCCACGACCCGTTTGCCAAAATTCCTTCAAGTCAGGTGCTGGGTTGTCTTTCGCATGTTCAACGCCAAATGCCGTGTAACCTCTTTGGTGAGAAATCTCTGGTTTTGCATACAACCGCTTCACAGATTCATTGAGCATGAAAAAGGACTCTGCCTCCTCGTACGTGTCCTCGATGAGTGAGAGGTCAATGCCATGATTGGTCAAAGCAAAGAAGCCAATATCGGCTAATGAATCCCCTATGGTTTGAATGAATGAATTGACTCGTTGTTCATCACCTGATGTGAAATCACTGAGATCAGCGATTGGCAATGGACGTGTCAACAAATCACCTGTTGTCTCGTAGTTTAGCAATCAACCGACGCATTTCGATGTACAACCAAATTATGGTTACCATAATGCCGAAGGCACCCCACCATTCCTGTTGTTTTGGGGCGCCCATTCGTACGCCTGCAT
>JAAXIR010000239.1 GCA_012270265.1 Candidatus Poseidoniales archaeon | reverse complement strand
TTCTTGTTCCAGCTGTAGGTGCGCATTCGAGCAGTCTTTCCGTATCCATTTTTTTTTTATTGTTACTTTTTCTTGTGTTATGTTTTGTTTCCTCTGCGTCGGCAGCGGATGTGTGTTGTCTTTTGACGACGACCCATGGATGGTGTACCCTTTGACATATGCTCACCTCGATATCCTCGCCACCTACGTACTCCTTATGAACTCAACGATGGGCTATGGCTCGGGATTGAATCAGAAATCGCTGTCTTTGGATTCAAGGTTCACAAAAGAAAGCAAAATCATGATGCCAACAGCGATGAGAATGGCCATGCTTGCAACAATAAAGTGAATGATGTTGTAAAGAATTTGAGCTCGCTGTGAGCCATTCTCTTCCATCAAGAAGCCGCCTTGAGTTGTAAGCATCAGTGTGACAAAGATACCGAGAACGGCTGCATACACCATCGAAATCCATGGAGCAGTAGGCTCCTTTCGACTCTTCGAATATCGGAACATGTTGACGACAAGGAATACGGAAGCGATCGTGTACGACGTGAGGAACGCATTCAGGAATCGGGTTAACCCACGCTCCGTATCGTAGGACGAGTTACCTGCGAGAATGATCATGGCAAAGCTCGGTAGGAGGACCAGCAATCCGGCGACAATGAGATGTCTCGATCCTATGCGAATACGCATCATCATCTCCTCCGAGGGTGTTTTTGATGATGTTCGCTGCTTGGGGAAGTTGTTCCGAATTTTGGGGAGGGCGTTTGTCGAGTCCCGGACGCCTGCGTTCAAATTGCCAAATTGCGAGGGTGAAGCAAATGATGGTCAAACCGATGCCGGCAAGGAACCCGAGTAGATCGCTTGCAGCATACAAGACCGATGTATGGAATTCTTCGGACATCGTTTCTGGGCCATCAACGAGAACGCTGATGACGAGTAGGACAAAAGAGAACCCTCCTGTGAGATACAAGACTCGTGAGGTTTGACTGATTCGTTGGCCAATGAGGTTGACCAAATAACCACCAGCGAGAAGAAAGCTGCTCATAGCGAGAAGGAAGGTGGGTTTGAAAATCATCCAAAATCGATTGGTTTCGCCGTCCCACATTGTCGATGGAAGCCAATCGCTTCCGTTCCAGTGCATGGCTTCGAGCAAGGCAAAGCCAACAACAAACATCAGCAGGCCGAGTGGGCGTAATTTTGGAGAGAATCTCCGAACAGGTACGTCTCCCGAAAACAACGCGATGTACAGTCCAAGAAACATCAGGATTGTAGAAGGCAGGATACTGACAAGCAAGGCACTTGATGCTGCGGAAGGAGAAGACGGAACGGTGAGGAAAGATACGCTGAACAGAAGAATCCCGACGCTCCCAATCACTTTGCCAAATTTTTGTGCCCCGGAATCTTTCCGAAATTGAAGTCCAAAGGATACAAACACCAAACCCAAAGGCGCCCAAAGTAGGAGTGCGACCTTGAGTTCGTTTTCCATGTGTGTCTTTCGTTCCGCTCGATTTATGAATATGGCTGTAAATCTGCTTTTTGTGGCACCGTTTGAAGTGGAGTCATGCTACGACAGCAATAAATACCCGACGATGGTCGCCAAACTGTTCAGGTGATGACCATGGTAAAGATGCCACGTCAAATCAAGCGTTACAGTCCTTCTGCTGGTAAGCACACGCTCCATACAGTCGAGCGTGTCAAGAAAAAGCGAGCCTCGGAACTTCGCTGGGGTCAGCGACGTTTCCGTAAGGTCATGCGTGGGTACCGTGGTTTCCCACGTCCAAAGCCGGATGGCCGAGAAAAGCCAACCAAGCGTGTCAACATTCTCTACCGCTGTACTGAGACCGGAAAGGCTCACTATGCACCATGCAAGCGAGCCAAGAAGTTCGAACTTGTTGATCGATGAGGTGAAGAAAGATGCCTGGCGAATTTATGAAAGTCTCTTGCAAGGATTGTGGAAATGAATCCATTCTCTTCTCCCGTGCAACCACCGTTATTTCTTGCGATGTTTGTGGTGCAACGCTGACCAGCCCATCGGGCGGAAAAGCGAACCTTGTCGGCTGTACAGTTCTCGAAACGTTGGAATGAGGAGGCTGAGCCTCCATGTCGAAAACCGACCTCATCTACCCAGAAGAGGGCGAACTTGTTGTTGTCACTGTCCACAGTGTCAAACAAAACGGCGCCGACGTGTCTCTTGATGAATACGAGGGCGTTGATGGATTCATTTTCATTGGCGAGATTGCAAGTGGTTGGATCAAGAACATTAGGCGATTCGTTCGAGAAGGACAGCG
>JAAXIR010000132.1:254-2275 GCA_012270265.1 Candidatus Poseidoniales archaeon | reverse complement strand
ATCCTCTGTAAGATTTGGAAGACCCATGCGCATGTCAGTACCGTAATCTTCTGGCAGTGATTGAAGATTGATTTCAACGTTGAAAATTGCTCCTTTGAGAGCTGCAGATGCAAGAAGACTTGCAACACCTACGTCGGACGCGGCATTAGGATTCCCCTTACTTGCAAGTTCAGGCAGCAATTTGAGAAGATGAAGGGCTGAAACAGCGGTTCGATAAGGGACTTCTGCAGCTCCAAGTGTTGCAGATCGTATTGCCTCTCTTCGCTCAGATTTGAGTTGGTCCGTATCTTTCGGTAACTTAAACGAGTCAACGACTTTATCGAAGGCGTCACTGTCTTCCGTTGCTAGTTTCAGGCCTTCTTCCAACATTGGGATGCCGATAGCCTTCACTTGCTCTGAGATGGCCCAACCTTCGCGCAATGTTTCGTTTCCAAGTGTTAAGTCGCTTACCATTACTGATAATGCAGCAGCTTGCCCAAGAGCGACGCCAGCTGCTGAACCTCCGCCGGGTGTAGGCGCACTACTTGCGAGCGCATCTTGGAATTCTTTCAGCGATGCATCTGCCCATGTCATTGGCTTCCCTCCTTAAGAGCCCATTCGATAATACGTTCATTTGGATTGAAAGAAGAAATCGAGTCCAACCCAAGATGCTTGATGGCTGTTTCAATGCATTCCTCATCCGACAGGTTATTCCCTCCGTACCAATGTCCAGCTGAGATCATGGCTTCCAGTGGCACCAATCCCACCAATTCACTTCCGTTGGTAGAACTGCCCATATTTTTGCATAAACTTTCAATCGTGTCGTATGCATGATGAAGGTTTGTAACGCGATAATTTTGTAGATTCATTGAAACCTGACTCATGTTGTGTGACTCGAGAGGAACACCCATTCCTTGTACATGTTGGAGGAGGCCTTTGGTTCGGAACTTTCGTTCTCCATCAGCGGATTTAATCAGTCGCCCAGAACTGCGGACAATGGAACCAATTTGTTGAGCGACATATGGATCCGAATCAACAATATTGACATTGTAAGCAAGAAGAATATCGCGAGCACCTATCGTAATTCCTCCACTCCTTTGTGATGTTTCATCCCATTGTGTAGATCCAAAATCAGGAAGTCTTGTAGCGTCACCATGTACTTCTGTTGAATTGTCAAACCGAGCAGACAATCCTTCGTACTCGCCCTTCCTTAACGTAGACAGCAAGGTACGTTCTTCCGAAGTTGATGCAAAACCATACAAAAAGACAGGTACTTCTGAATGTGCAATTTTCTTCGCAACGCGTATTGCAACTTCGACACAATCATCCATTGTTGCATTTGAAATTGGAATAAATGGGCACACATCGACGCATCCCATACGAGGATGTTCTCCATTATGCAGTCTCATATCGATTTCATCAATGGCCTTTTCAATCAGTAAAATGGCAGCATTTTCAACTTCCTTGATTGTGCCTGCAAAGGTGATGACAGTTCGATTGTAGTCTGGATCTGGCTCAACACCAAGAATCTTGACACCATCAATTCTTGCCGCATCTACGATTCGCTTGACTTTGTCTAAATCTCGACCTTCGGAGATATTCGGAACACATTCAACAATGGCTTTGGACATAACGTGTGCTTCTCACGTCGGACTTTGAACATTCACCCGTACAATCCTTCTGGCGAGGACATGCTACCAGATTGTGACTTTTTCTTGTTCAATCGTTCAATGGCTTGCATAACATCTGAATGAAGTACGGTATCTCGGTCTGATCGAATGGCGATCATTCCTGCTTCAACACAGGTTGCCTTCAACTCAGCTCCGCTGAACCCAGTGGTAGCGCGGGCGACCGCTTTCAATCGAACGCCTTTGGTGTTCATTTTCGACAAGTGTAGGCTTAGGATGGCATGACGAGAGTCTTCTTCTGGAATTGGAATTTCAATGATTCGATCGAATCGACCTGGACGGAGGAGCGCATCATCGAGAAAATCAGGGCGATTGGTCGCAGCAATGATTTTCACATGCTCCAATTCATGACAG
>JAAXIR010000132.1:0-244 GCA_012270265.1 Candidatus Poseidoniales archaeon | reverse complement strand
CGTTGAACTTCTCGGTCTCCACTCGTTGAGCCATCCAATCGCTTTGCGCCAATGGCGTCAATTTCATCAAGTAAAATGATGGAAGGAGATTTATCCTTGGCCAGTGAAAACAACTCGCGCACAAGACGACCACCTTCACCAATGTACTTCTGAGCAAGCTCAGAACCGACCATCCGTAGGAACGTGGCATTCGTATGGTGAGCAACCGCTTTGGCAAGCAATGTCTTTCCACAACCTGGAGGCC
>JAAXIR010000019.1 GCA_012270265.1 Candidatus Poseidoniales archaeon | reverse complement strand
TAATTGCAATTCGAGGCTCCTTCTTTGAGAGCGATGAGAGCGTCTGTGATGCATTTCTTCGCACTTCTGCATCAGCATCATTCAGGGCCCATGAGATCAAGTCCCATCCCATGGCACCAGCACGCTGAACAATGTTCCTGAGCAATTTTGATGCTTTTCGCCTCAGCCGAACATCATCGACCAGAAGCAACTCATCGATGTGGTCGCAAACCACTTCTGGCCATGTCTCAGTGAGTGCCTTCAAGCCACGCCAAGCGGGTTCACTTCGAGCAGCAATGGTCGAACGCAGTTCTTGTGCAAGTGAACTATCCACGCCCGAAGGAAACGTCGGAGCAGCCTGTTCTAGACACGTACTCGCTGCCTGTCGTACACGAACATCATCATCATCAAGGAGAACGGAAAGCCAGTCAAACAACTCATCCGAGCGTTGCTCAGCGACCGTTGGAAGAACCTCGAGTGCCGCAACACGAACGTCTGCATCATCCGACTCAAGAGCCAGCAGCAAACTCGAATGCGCTCGGTCTGCCCACACACCCTTCAAACGACCAAGACCTTGAACACCATCAACTTGGGAAAGTGTATGGCGACCGCCGTTCCAATTGACCGTTAACTGCTCTGTTTTTCCGATAGAGAGGTCATGAAGTTCTTGACGAGTGCACTCTAACCACGGCCCTACGCGCTCTTTTTTGTTGGTTTTTCGAGTCTGACGACGCCCTGTTGCAATGGGCAAACCCGTCCGTGGGTCTCGTGCAACGTACTCTCGAACCATTGTACCAATCAAAGGGTGCATTCTTCCAGTGATTATGAACCTTCACTTACCACTCTCTGGACAGAGGTTGGCAAGTCTCAAGAACGGGATGAATCAACGGTCGTTTATGTGGTATCGTCGCGCCATGCTCGGTTTGCTGTTGACCTTCATCATGGTCCTTGGCACAATCAACCCTGCACAGCTTGTTCTTGACGAGCGCCCATCTGAAATTGACCGAGCAAATGGTGAAGAAATCAACTTCAACGGACAAGGATACTTGCTCAACAAAGTCGATAGGAACACGACCACGAACGAAATGGAATTGCAACGTCCTGAAATCACATGGGCACCCACAACAGGCGGTGGTCTCATGATCACGAGAGCCCACGGTTGCATGGCACACGACACGACCAACGAACTGGTTTATCTCATGGGTGGTAGAACAGATCCAGATCCACAACAAAGCAATGATGAGGCAGCTACGAATCTGATTGAGATCTGGAACCAATCAACCGAAACATGGTCACTCGCCCAGTTTAGCATGCCAAACACTCAACAGTATCACGAGTGCGTCCAGATTAATGACAAGATATACGCCATTGGCGATTGGTATCCAAATGTATCGCCAGCGCGAAAATCAACTGGTCAGGTTCAGATCTACGACCTCGCAGCGGAAGCGTGGGTCAACAATACGACCAGTATGCCGCCTTCAAAGGAGGTAGGTAACTTTGGTATGGCCTCAATAGGCAACAAAATCTACATTGCAGGTGGTGTTCAAAACTCCTCAGCGAACGACGCAACTGATCGTCTTCTCGAGTATGACACCGTCACAGGCATATGGACCGAACTTGCAAACATGACCGAGAAGCGTTTTGCTTTCCCGTTGGTTGAATATCACGGACTGCACAATGCCTTCGTGGGATTGCCACTACCCTACACGGGGAGCACGCCGCCCGTCATCAACACGAGCGAAGTATACGACCCTTCAACCAACACCTGGACCAAACTACCCAACATGTCCTTCCACCGATTTGGAATGGCAGCCTCCGTCCACAACGATGAGATTGTTCTGATTGGCGGACATAGCCAAAGTGCGTCTGTCAAAGATACATGGGGTTATGTCCCAACATCAAACGAATGGAGAAAGCAAGATGATTTATCCATCGGCGTCTTTGACCTTGCAGCCATCGATGCGGATGGAGTCACCGTCTTCGCTGGAGGCGATCTTTCCTCGCAGCCATACAGCAGTGGCTGGGGCGTTCAGTACCTTGATGAAACAGAAATTGCCCCTCGAATCGAAAATCACACAGGGTGGATTTCTTCACCGATCAACAATCTTGCGACTACAGAACATGGCTCAGCGTCCTTGATGTGGATGGAACTTGCCGGTTCAACACCCCCTTCAACGGCCATGGGATTCCAGTATCGCGTATCCAATTCAGAAACAGGTGTTGCATCCGAAACATGGAAGCCTGTCGACACGTTAAATCCGGCAAATCTTGCAGTTCTCGGCATTGGTAACCATTCCCTT
>JAAXIR010000129.1:1386-2285 GCA_012270265.1 Candidatus Poseidoniales archaeon | reverse complement strand
CATTTAAATAGTTTGGAATTAGATTACTATACTCGGAGTTGAGAAGATGAGTGCGAGTTTTGATACGGGAAACGAACGAAGCCAGAACGAGACCAATGTGTCCAGTGAACGCAGAGTTATCGATGGCCACACACGCCCATGCGAAGAGTGTGGAGCTGTCGATTGGAGCATGGATACGACGCGAGGTGAAGTCACATGCAACAGTTGTGGCCTTGTTGTCGAAGAAAACGTCCTCGATCCAGGGGCGGAATGGACACAACGCGACCGCGGTGAAGATAGGTCTCGCGTCGGCGCCCCAATGACCTACACGCTTGCAGACCGAGGGCTCAACACTACCATCGATGTTCGAGACCTGAACACTGGTGCTGCCAGTCGTCACGGCATTTCCAACCAAAGCCGACGTGAATGGCGTCGTCGACGAATCATTGACGAGCGATCGAAAACTCGCAAGAGCCGAGAGCGCAACTTGGTCAAGGCGAACCAATTCATTCGTGAGCGTTCGCAGTTACCACTCGCATTGCAAGAAGAGGTCGCTCGCTTGTATCGTCGCCTCTCCGACAAAGGCTATGTCACAGGACGCTCGATTGCTGGTGTTGCAGCAGCTTGTACGTATCTCGTCGCTCGAGAGGAGAATGTACCTCGCCAGATTCCAGACATTGCAGAACAGTTTTCCATCGAAGAAAAAGAACTCTCTCGATTGATTCGTCAAGTTTCTCGAATGCTCAACATGCATTCGATTAGTTCACCTGACCAATACATTGAGCCGTTTATGTCCAAACTTGAACTTCCACCTTCCATGCGAAGTCAAGTTCTCCATCTATGGTCGGTTATCAAACCACATGATGATGTATGGCAAGGCAAGAAACCGATGGGTGTAGCAGCTGCATTGATCTACAAAG
>JAAXIR010000129.1:0-1376 GCA_012270265.1 Candidatus Poseidoniales archaeon | reverse complement strand
ACCACGTACACAATCCGAAATCTGTTCGATTGCCAACGTTTCAGAAGTCACGCTTCGTGGCCTTCTGCGATTGATTGAAGGCTTGCTGGCGAAACTTGGGGAAGGTTCACAACAGTAGAACCCTAAGTTTCTTGAAGAAGTTCACGCTGGACAATGCATGGGATTCAAAGCCAAGGCTCGAAAAAACAAACCTCAGAACGCTGACAAAGGTGCTGAGAAGAAGAAATCGAGCGCTGGAGAAGTGCCTTGTGCAGTCAAATCTTGTGATCGCTTTGCTGACAAGAAACTCGGTGGACGCTCATTGTCGTTTGATGATGCTACAGAGATGTGGGGATCTGGGAACTTTGTATCAACAGAAGGCCGGGTTCGAGTATGCAAATCCTGTTATCGTGCGTGGAAGAAAGAAAACAAGAACGATGATATGTATTGATTTCACTTTCACTTTCACTTTCGTGTCCTGATAAATCAGGTATACCGACTGCACTCAGCAACAAGGTATGCGTAACAACCGAACGACTGTCCGAAGTCTTGTCACAACCCAAGGAACATTCCTCGCAATGAGCTATGGAATGGTCGTCTGGGCGGCAACAGACACCCGAAGAACATTGCATCTTCGTACTGCCGCAAGAGCATTGTTGGGTGTCAAAGAAGACAACAAATCGCTTTCCAAACTTTTTGTCGGCGATCGATTGGGACAACTGCATGTCATTCAACTTCCCGCATTTGTTTTAGAATATACATCGACCGTCAGCGATGTTGCAATCCGGGCGATGTGCATCGATGAAGACGGAACCTTGGTGGTTGCGGATGAAAAAGGGAACATCTGGTCGATTGGTTCAACTGGTGACTCAAAATTGATGTTCGAAACAAACCGTTCGATTTCTTCCATACGTATTGAGGGTCAAACAATCCGTATCCAATCAGGATGGGAACAATGTGTGTACAATCTTGATGGTAATCTCGCAACGACAAAAGATGCATCGCACTCTTTCGGAGAGAACTTGATGCTTCGTCGAATGCGAGAGCGAAAGAAACTCGAGACACAACGGCGTGAGGCTGAAGCTCAGTTCCGGCGGTTACCATCGGCTTGATTGGCCTCCTGCTCAAGACGTGGCCATGCTGGGACGGGTTCATGCCAAAGAGACGTATGTGCTGGTTTGGGCCAACTTCTTGGAAGCGTCCCTTTCGAATCGATGATTTGTTTGAGTGAACTGATATGTCGATCAAGGGTTTCACTGATGTGTTAACGACCTTGTAGACTGTGTACCTGCATGGTGGCGGTGATCTCCACCAGACTCTGGGCCACCTCCTGCTGTTTCTCCGCCAGCACCTGGCTCTGCTCCGCAGCCTTGCGGTTCAAGTCAGCCACCACCTCC
>JAAXIR010000119.1:1870-2286 GCA_012270265.1 Candidatus Poseidoniales archaeon | reverse complement strand
GGTATCAAACGAATGGTTGAAGGGTTGCAAGAACAAACAACCAATCTCCGCGACACCAATGTCAAACTTTCAACCGCCCTTCGTGGGTCGATCAAAGCAAGAGGGAATTGGGGCCAAGTGGCGCTCAAGAACATCGCAGAAGCAGCAGGGATGCTCGAACATTGTGATTTTGACGTCGAGGTGACACTCAAGTCAGGAGCAGGAGGCGCTCGAGTGGACCTTCTGGCGAAAATACCGAATGGAGGCCATGTACCTGTTGATTCGAAGGTTCCACTGGCTGCCTATTGGGATGGGCTGGAAATGGATGATGGAGAGGCCCGTGCCCTCAAAATGAAAGAGCATGCCAACGATCTCAAGAAACACCTCCCCCACCTAGCTGCCCGCAGTTATCCTCGGATACTGGAGGGTCACGATTT
>JAAXIR010000119.1:0-1860 GCA_012270265.1 Candidatus Poseidoniales archaeon | reverse complement strand
ATTTGAAGAAATACGCCAAGCAGTGGTCAGACCGTTAATACACTATGCTTGAGGAAGGAACCGATTTTACAGTCATGTTCATCCCTGCCGAGCCAATTCTATCCACAGCATTTGAGTACGAACCATCCTTGCAAGAGTATGCATTTAGCAAGCACGTCCTCATTGTCACGCCAGTCACACTTCTGGCTCTGCTGCGAACAGTGGGCCTCTACTGGCATCAGCAATCCATGGCTGAAAATGCACGAGAAATTCACGGACAAGCTAAGGAATTCTACGAGCGAGCAACGAAATTCAGCCACGATCTTGCAAAACTGGGACGAAACCTGAACACCGTCGTTGGTGCTTACAACGATGCGGTCGCAACATACGACTCCCGCATCATACCTTCAGGCAGGAAGCTTGAGGCACTCAAGGTCACAGAAGGCATGCAAAAGACGATGGCAGAACTCCCAGAGGTTGGTTCAAGCGTACGAGACATCAAGCATCTCAAGCGAGATGACGATGATGCCTGAAGCATCTTTTTGATATGTGAGTTCCAACACGCAAGGCCATGGTGGACCCTGTACTCAAAGAGGATGGAACGCCGTACAAGGTTGCAATTTTGATCCCAACCATCAACAATGCTGACGAGCTTGCCATCGTATTGGACAGGCTTACACAGCAGACCTACCCTGACATCGAGATCGTCATCTCAGATTCAAAATCGAGAGACCATACCAAAGATGTCTGTGAAAAATATGGAGCGACGTGGATTGAAGACCCATCCACAAACCGCGCTGATGCATGCAATTTCGCACTGAAACAAATGGACCATGATCTTGTTCTCTTTACCGATGATGATACCATTCCTCCTCTCGACTGGGCTGAGAAGCTCATCCGATGGTTCAAGGATCCGGAAGTTGGAGCCGTTGGTGGACCAAATTTTGCCCCTGACGAAGACCCATTTGGAGCGAAGTGTGCCGATGTTGCCTTCTGTACCAAATTCATGACGGCAGGAACTCGCTACGGTGCACAACCTCGTGGTGAATTGGTTCCAATCACGCACAACCCTGGTGTCAACTGCGCTCACCGAATGGAAAACCTTCGTCAAGTCAACTTCTTCGAACCAGGATGCATTGGTGCTGAAGATGTCGTTCTCGATGCGAAGATTCAGCGAGAAGGGCACAAACTGTTCATCGACCCATCCAACGTTATGCCACATCGTCGACGAAGGCCATTCAAGCCATACATGAAGCAGATGCGGAACTACGGTTACACTCGCATGGTTGCCAACAAGCGATGGCCTGAGATTGCAACATGGTCACACACTGCCATTGGGTTCTTCCCGTGGCTTACGGTTGCTACGATTCTCACACTGGTAGCAGGCGTTGCGCCCGGGGGAGCAACCGAGTATCCATGGTTCTCCATTGCTGGAGATTGGACGTTGTCACGTCTCGCAGTTCACGGAACACTCGGCCTCATGGGAATCTACATCGGGCTCTCATGGCTTGGAGCAGCAATTGGAACAAGTCCACACCGATCGATTGGAACTGTTGCTCTAGCACCACTCTTCGTATTCCTTGCCCATTGGGCCTATGGACAAGGCGTCAACAAGGCGTGGAGAGAGATTCGAAGAACTGGTGGCGCAGCAGGTGTTGGCCGTCAAATCGATGACCGCGAACGAACGCTTTGAGTCGCATAATCGACGCAATGCCTTTCAATGAACGAAAGCAAGACATCCTATGGCTGAACGAGCGCTTGGTGAGATTTCTGATGAAGAAGAAATCTGGCTGACCATACGTTCCGTTCTTACTGTCACACGAGTAGCGGTACTTCTCGGCACCATCATCGTATCCGAATTCTTTGAGGAATACTACATCC
>JAAXIR010000154.1 GCA_012270265.1 Candidatus Poseidoniales archaeon | reverse complement strand
CCACTAATGGGTATCTCCTCATCCGGAATTAATGTCCCATAGCCTCGCTGAACTTCGCTCACAGCACTGTTGTGGTAACCTGCAACGTACACGTCCAGTGACGTGAAATCCTCGTTTGTTCGGTCCAGAGGGGCACACCAGATGACAGAACTGATTGGAACATGATGTTCTCTAGCAACGTCCTCAGGCTTGTTGATGTCTTGATTGAAGTGGAATTTGACATTCTCGAACGTACTCAGTTGTTGAATAAGTGCATCAACCAGTGTTTGCATACCTCCAGAAAAGGATGCTACAGAACCTTTTCTGGGTTGAAACAGAGGATAGGTCTCAGTTAACATCGTCTTGATCTTCGACCATTTGATTGGTGGTTCATCACCAAATTTCGTTAAAGAAGGCATCAAAAAATCAGCATCGACGTTTGCTGATCTCTCATTCACAATACCGAGCGTCATCGCATCAGCGATTGTCTCTGATGGGAAGACTTGAGCAACAGATTTCTTTCCCTCTCTTGACGAACGGAGAGATCGAAACAGACGTATTGGACCCATTTTTAGAGCAGAAATCCAAGATAGTTGTGTTTTTTTCTTGTTGATGAGCAACCAACGTTTTTTTGCTTGCGGGTTGGATTCAGCAAATGCACTTCCAAGTCGCAGGTCTTCAACAAGCCTCCAGAATGCTGGATGTGGCCGAGCAGCATTTACCGCAACATCACACAACCATTCTCCATCGGACCATGTTTCTATGGTGCCGCCACATCGATCTGTTCTCTCGAGAATCTCAATTTCGAGATCAGGGCGCTTCGATGCAATCCTGTAGGCGATGGACAATCCTGAGAGGCCCGCACCTACAATACATAATTTCGTGGATGTGGACAATTTTGGTGCTACGAGGAGTGGTCGACGTAGTTCATCTCCGAAGCGAACCCAGTCCTCAAGAGAGTACAATGAATCACGCACCTAACCAGTTCACAGGTTCTCGAAGTATCTTGAGCAACCGTTCTTCCTCGGTCCCAATTTCCACTTCGTGACAGTACTCCCATCGTGCAGTAAGTGGGAGCGACATCAAAATGCTCTCTATACGACCGTTTGTGGTTAATCCGAATTTTGTTCCACGATCGTAGACGAGATTGAACTCTACGTATCGTCCTCTTCGTATTTGTTGCCATGCCTTCTGATTGGGTGTATATGGCATGGATTTCCTCCTCTCGAGGATTGGTACATATGCGGATAGGAACTGGTTGCCACAGTCTTGAACAAACTCAAAACACTCTTGTTTTGATGCTGCACGAATATCATCAAAGAAGATGCCACCCACTCCACGTCCTTCGTTCCGATGGGGGATATGAAAATAGGAATCGCACCACTCTTTGAAACGATTGTAATCAGCAACCTCGTGGCGATCACATGCTTCTTTGTGAACACGATGGAAATGAATCGCATCCTCTTCGAACAAGTATGATGGCGTAAGGTCAGCACCTCCCCCGAACCACCAACTGCCTTCAACTTCTCCAGCACCTCGCTCAAAGTATCGATAGTTTGCGTGAACTGTTGGTGCCATTGGATTGTTGGGATGGAGAACCAAGCTGATTCCTGTTGCAAAAAAGTCGAGATCACTGCCCTCGAGTTGATGCCCTCCACCCATCTTTTCAGCAGCTTCTGGGCTGAGTGTGCCGTATACAACGCTTACATTGACACCTGCTTTTTCGAACACATCTCCTTCTGAGAAGACGCGGCTTCGCCCACCTCCACCTTCTTCACGGGTCCACTCGTCTTCTCTGTAGTCGCTGTTGTCGATGGTTTTGATGGCCTCGCAGATGGTATCTTGGAGAGCGTGGACCATCGCCACCATCTTTTCTCGCATTTCACTCACCTGTGACTGTACGCAACACAGCTTCAACGCAATCGATTTGAGCACCTGGGGAAAAACCATGACCGAGGTTGAAAATATGCCCTGGTTCGTTTCCAGCATTTCTGAGTACATGTTCTGCTGCCTCTTGTGCAGCCTTTGGAGATCCATGCATTCGCGATGGGTCAAGGTTGCCCTGGAAGGCAAATTCTGAACCAAATTCAGTACGATTCGCTTTGAGATCGTCTCTCCAATCAAGGGATACAGCGTCGATATCAAGTGACCGGATTTCATGGTGCAAATGTGAACTCCCTTTGGCATAGTGAATCAAAGGAACGCGGCGGTTTGCTTTGTTTCGGAATACCTCGATGGCTCGTTCAGTTGCAGGTTTAGCGTATTTTCGATAGTCGCTTTCCGAAAGCAATCCTGCCCATGTATCGAACATCTGTACTGC
>JAAXIR010000182.1 GCA_012270265.1 Candidatus Poseidoniales archaeon | reverse complement strand
CATTTTAGGTCGGCGAATGCTTTATTGGTTCAAATTCTTAGCAGAAAGCAATGGCTGGAGACCAAGCAGAATCGGACGGTTCTACGTCTTTTCCAGAGGAATTTCAGCCCAAATGACCTGCAATGAAACGGTGGAAAAAAAGATACTTGGACCATGAGGATGTAGATTCTTTGACCACAGAAGAGGATGATGATAGCAACTCGACTGAGGTTGTCCAACCATTGGTTTCAGATGCAAATCTCCAATTCAGAGGCTTTTGCCAACTCCTCATTGCTATGGCTGTTCTGGGTGCAATCTTCTCATTCATCGGATACGTCTCTGGTCCTCAAACCTGTGATGATGACAATCTGTTCGAAATGCTCGGACAATTCATGTTTTGGACCGGTATGCTTGGAATACCGATCAATTTGTTCATCTTGCTGATTTCTTTTGCGAATTCCGAATTTGATTCCAAAGATGTCTTTGTGTGGACCCTGATTCACTTTGTCGTCTCAATGCTATTCCTGTTCTTGTTTGTTGAGTATATCTTAAAGAATATGTTCTGCGATCCTTGTATGGGCTCCCCCGGCGAAGATTGTTAGGCCTGATACTCCATCGTCGAATCTACGGCGACCACATGGATAGGTCAGGTGCAGCAGGAACAGTGTTGTCATACGTGACTGGCTGTTCCCATTTGACTGGAGCTTTGGGCCGCTTCCAACCTAGGATGGTTACAAGGAGAACAACGATGCTCAGCACGACAACCGTTACGATATTTTCACTCACTTGCGATACATATGTCGAGCGTTCCTCTGGTTCTGATTTGATCGTTGGCTCGACTTCAATCTCCTGAACTGTTGTGAATTCGACAACGATGGATTCACAATTGAATAGGTCCGCCGTTACTGCACATACTTCGCCTCTATAGATTCCTGGTGATGATGCTACGACGGTTGCTTTGTTGATTGAAATCTCAGTTTGGAGGGAATCTTCGAAGTCAAAGAGAACGGTTTCTGTGTCAGAATTGCCATAAGCAGTTATCGCGATGTTCCTGTTGACTTCTGCGGTTTCGCTTGAATAGGAAACAATAAGGATCTTCGGGTCGAGATTTGGTAAGCCTAAGTCAATCTCCCCGTTGCAGTTGTCATCGATTCCGTTTCGGATTTCGGATGCATAGGGGTTAACGTTGGAATTGTTGTCATCGCAATCTTGGAACCATCGAAGACCGTCACCATCGTTGTCAAGATCTGCAAACAATGGATTTGTTCCTTGGAACAACTCATAGCCATCGTTGAGGCCATCATCGTCCGTATCCGCATCTTGCCATTCGGTCATGTAAATGTTGTATTCATCAATGTCAACAAGACCATCTCTGTCAGCATCGGTGTTTAGGAAATCTTCGTCCACATCTTCATCGCAATCATCATCGATACCATTCAACCACTCAGACAACCCAGGGCTTCTGTCCGAATCGTTGTCATCACAATCTTGGAACCAGTAGTATCCGTCACTATCATCGTCTGGATCTGTATAGGTTGGGTCCGAAAAGAAGACTTGGACTTCATCACCATCGTCCATGCCATCTCCATCTGTATCTGGATTGTTCCAATCAGTAAATTGGACATGGAATTCGGCCCAATCACTCAATCGATCGTTATCTGAATCAAGATCCTTGAATCCTTCATCGATTCCGTTTTCACAGTTGTTATCGATGCCATCGAGTAGCTCAGGTTGAAGCGGTTTGACGTCAGGATTGCTGTAGTTGCACTCTTGGAACCAATACCATCCATCGCTGTCTCCATCCTCATCGAAGGCCAATCGGTTGCTACAGGTGACAAGAACTTAGTTTACATCGCTCAATCCGTCGCTATCGGTGTCGTCCTGAAGTGGATTGGTTGAGAAGATGAGCACTTCTTGGCCATCGTTCAGCAAGTCATCGTCCGTGTCGGAGTCGATTGGACTTGTGGACGAATTGAAGATTTCATAGCCGTCCATCAAATTGTCATCGTCTGAATCAGGATCGAAGGGGTCGGTGTTGTGGATGCTTGTTTCGTCCTCATCAGGAAGGCCATCGTTGTCGGTGTCAATGATTTCTTCAGCCCCGTGAATCACCAATTCCCAGTGGTTCCATGTTCCCGTATCTCCATTGCCACGGTCGTTGACCTCAAGGGTCCATACACCATCGGAGGATTCGTCCCAGTGCAGCACCGAAGAGAACACCCACTCGTTGAAATTGTTGTTGTTGTCCTCGTGTTTTTCAGCCAACCGCGACTCGGTACCATCTGGCGAAGTGAGGGTAATTTCCCAGTCGCCCCGATAGG
>JAAXIR010000184.1 GCA_012270265.1 Candidatus Poseidoniales archaeon | reverse complement strand
CCGCATTTTCGACCATGAGATGCTCATCGAAAATTGGACCCTCGCCGATATTCTTTCGAAGTTGCTTGATGACAGGTTGACCAAAGGTCAGGTTTGGAACGAAGTTCCCATCCATGACATCGAGATGAAGCCAATCAAGACCTGCTTCAACGGCTTCATCGCATGCGGAACCAAGGGCTGCAAGGTTGGCGGTTAGGACGCTGGGTGCGATGATCATCAAATCCCTCTAAACATAGCGAGGCGCTTGAGACACATGAGGCTTTTCTTATCGCTTCTGAACGGAAACGACGTCGTCCCATTGTCGTGCAGATCCTCTTCGGAAGATGTTGTTGTGGAAGGCTCGATGCAAGTGATGCACACATCGAGCCAATCGGCCTCGATGGTTGTAGCACCCTTGACGGGTGTGAATTGGCGTGAACACCTCAACAATCGGCAATGCAGGGCCATCGAATGGTGGTCGTTCAATTTCGACACGTTCAGTCTCTCCATCCCAAACCAAGTCATCCACCGATGGTGGTGAAAGCGTTGCATCATGAATGACATGCAACTGGCCTTCAGCAAGTTTGCCCGGCTTCCATTTTCCCCGAGAACCATCTTCGAGATGTTCCATAAGTTGGCGCACTTGTGGCATTGTAGCAAATCCGAGGTGAGTCGTTTCCCACCATCCATGTGTACGCGCTACGGTCACATGATGGACGCCCGGATTCATCATACGCGGATCAAGGGTATCGGTCCATGTTCGACAGATGTCATCGATTCGGACATTGATGATGGGAAGTGGGCCTGCTCCAATATCTGCAAGTCTGCGAGGGTTGGCAAGTTCTCCGAGAAGGAGAATCAATCGGCGATCGGCCATGAGGGGCGCTCCTTCTTTCTCCAGAATGGCATCGATGGATGTCCCAGAATCTGTCTTCCACGTTGCAATACTGGATTTCAGATCATCACATGTCATGGCTTCTGATTCGAGTTGTTCAGCTTGAATCCAGTGGAGTTCGTCCTGTGTAAAGACAAGGGGTTGAGGAGGAAGTGGAAGTGGCGAATTGGACGGTTCATAAGGCCACATTCTTGGAACGGTTGCGAGATTCCTATCTGTCACCGTCAGGTGGAAGGGGCTACAGGCACGAATTGTGGGGATTTGAGGTTGATTGGTCTGCGACTTGGGATACCAAGGGCTACACCACACCCCGGGCAGACGATGGCTTGATCCACTTGCGCACGCTTGTCTTTTGCTCCAGCGGTTGGATCGTAATCGAAATGCAAGCCTTGCATTGAGATTTCACGGGGTCGATTTGGCAGTTCAGGAACGGTTTTGCTAGCAACAGGTTCGAACGGTTGCTGCGTTGGTTGTCGTGATTGAGTAGCAGCTCGAAGGGCGGCAACAATCTCATCAGGACTCATTCCGTATTTCCGTGACAGAACATCAATTTCGAGGGTTAAATCGTACCCTTGAAGGCCGGCCAAACGCTGCAAGTCCTGAGCAGAGATGGAACTCATGGGCGTGCGTTATGCTCCCTCAATTTGAGGTTTGAGGATAGGTGTGCCCCATCTTATCGACTTAGATGCCCCAGTATCGATCGGACTGGGCCTGCTTTTGTCGCAATCCTTTGAGGATGGTCATCGTGACCCACAGGACTGCAATCCAGCCGAATGGGACGGACAGGGTGTTGATGATGTTTTGAACGTTGAACTCGTACGCATTGCCTTGCAGGATGTCGATGGCAATCTGCAACGAGGTGTTAACAAAGGAGTAAACGACCATGCCGAAGATGCTCAAGACAATCAACGATCCCGAGAAACTTCCGCGCTTGAGGCGTAGGAGCATGAATCCAGCGGTTGAGGTCAAGAAGGCAATAACAATCCAAGCAAGAGATGAATTTGCAACTTGCATCCAGAGAATCGACTTCGATTCCGTATCGACAAGATCATCGAACGTTTGCCATCCTTCTGCACCGGCAAAGATGGCACTGAAGACCGTAGCTGTCCATAACAGTGAGGAGAACATTGCAGCGTCTGCGTTCTCACGCATCTCCTGAATCACACGGTTGACCGTTGTTTCAATTCCTGCTCCCTTTGCGAAGATGAACAATCCGAGCAGGAGCGGAAGGCTACCGATAACGATGCCACCGATTTCATTGGGCAGCATGATGCCAAGTCCAAGAATAGCGAGAACAAGACCAAGAGGAACCATGAATCGCGCTCGCCACTTTTCATCTTCCAGTGCTTTGACGATGTAGTAGTAGGTTCCTTCGATACCCTTGGATTGCTTGACGATGATTTTCTCAACGTGACCAATACGAACCTGCGATTGGATGATCGGGAGAACAGACTCGTCTTCTGCTCCATCGGTAATGAGCAGTGCTTCATCCGGTTGATAGGCAGAAACGACTTCCTCGAGCTGAGCAGCGATGGCTCGGTCGGAGCGAACGCCAACCTTCTCATCGCCCGTAAGAATGGCAACTTCGACCTCGTCTTCGTCCGCACCGTTCTCAAGAAGTTGATCGTGTTGAGAAAGAGCGCCAAGAATCGCATTGGTATCGCTTTCTTCAGGATCGGCAATTCCGAGTTTGAGAGCAGCCGTAAGGACTTGGCGTCGTCCGACAACAGGGCCGCGAATTGACGTCTTGATTCCGAGGTCATTGTCTCGGTCAACAGTCAATACGAGGATTCGTGCCATGGTGCTCCTTGTGTGGTGGTAGACACTCCTCCACTTCAAACTCTTGCTTCAGGAGTGGGTTCTTCCGGTGTCTCTTTGGGTGCTTCAGCTTGTTGCTGACGGTGCTTTCTTCGTTGTGTTGCTCGGATGTACTTCAGAGGATGATCGAGCCAAGGCTGGTCGCAGAGACGATCATCGCCAGGAAGAACCGGACAGTTGTGGTTGACCTTGAGTTTGCCACAGCCCGAAGGTGTGTAGCCGTGTTGATACACATGCCCAACTTGGTACGTTGTTGTCCCTTCGTCAAAGTCGGGTGCACCTCGGAAGAAATCAACACAGGCTTCCTGAGGAAGCGCCAAGGTTCCTGCCATTGAAGCAAGGAACAGTCTTCCGAAGTGATTGACGTTCACGCCTGCAGCGAGGTCTGCAACTGCTTTGCGCATGCAGGGGGGCCAATCGTCCTCTTCCGCACCGACCAATGCAATTGCATCACTTGTTTTCTGAGCGAGGAGGTTGCGGACCATGCCAACAGGTTCAGCGAGGCGAACAGCAAGATCGGTTGTTACTTCAGCCATCTTTTCGAGGCCTTCTCGTTCCACATCGGACTTGATGTGTTCACGCAACAATCGAGCAAGTTTCGCCGTCGAGGAATACTTCTGCTCGTTGTGCAAACGAACCATCCCTGCATCAACATCGCAGTTCGGCAATCGCCAACGGTTTCCAGTAATCCGTGGACAGACTTCGATGAAGTCGGCGAGACCAAGCTTCCACTCCAACCCATCTTGGGATTGTCGTAGTGATTGAATGTCGGTTGCGACCATGCCGCGTTGATTGGATTGACCTTGCTGCGACTGTTCGAGAACGGAAATGTAGGTGTGCGCAATGTTGGCAAGATTTTGACTGTCTCGAATCAGCAGGTGTTCTGCTCGCGCCGCTTCAGCTTGGGCCCATCGAGCCAACAGTCGTTCGTCCTCAGATGCACAGATGACGAGCCGAGCATAGTAGAACGAGAACGCTTCAATCAAACGTCCTTCTTCAGTATGGATGTCACCACCGCTCAATTCAACACCATCTTTCGATTGAACACTATCAACCGATCGAATACGGGCTCGTTTTCGTGCAGGTTCCATGAGCGAACCGTCGAGCAAATCATCCAAGGTGATGTTGTGCTTTGCAGCCATATGTTGAATCCAACCGCTTGCCTGAGGCAAGAATGGATAACGCGCTAGCGTAATCTCATCGGTGATGGATGGTTGACTGGTTGGTCTCGGCACATCCGATGAAAAAACCCGATACCATATGAACCTGACAATGCATATCTTTCTTCAAGGCTGTTGGGTTGGGAGGGCTGTGCTCAATCCTGCTGCTGATGGTCTTCTCTCGTTGCAGGATGAGGTTCGCAATGCGTTTGGATGGTCTGAAGAAGCTGACGTATTGTCCGCTAGCGAAATGTCTCAGCAATTCCTGAAGGACGCTCCGTATGGGTGTTCAGAATGGGATTCGACAACACGCCATTCGGCGTTGTTAAGGCTCAAGCAATCGATTTGTTCCGCTGAACGCTTGGTCGTTGTCGGGGCAGGAAGTGAATCGATTTCTGTCAGCGATTATCCAGGTGCGTTGTTTGTTGCAGCCGATGGCGCTGTTGGAGCCGTCGATGATTTGAGCAAGGTTCTGTGTGTTGTAAGCGACGGTGATGGCGCTGAACACCTTGAGCGCGCAGCACAAGCGGGCGTTCATATCGTTCTCCATGCACATGGAGACAATCACGATGTTTGGTTGCGTCTCGTTGAAGCATGGGCTCAATTCGTACACCCTCCTCATCTGACATTGACCCATCAAGCAAATGTCGAACTGGAAGGCATGCACAATCCCGGTGGTTTCACCGATGGTGATCGTGCGCTTTGTTTCATTCACGCTCTTGGGCGTTCGCTCGAAGAGATTGAGTGTGTTGGTTTCCGAACCGATGTCGTAGGGCAGTGGTCAGGGACAACCAATCCTGCACGAAAGAAGCGCAAATTGGCATGGATGAAGGAGTCGATGCGACGTCTTGGTGTTGAACATCACCTCATAAGGTGAGCAAAGGAAATGGTGAGTATGGAGCGCAAGCGAATCTTCAACCTCGCCATGTGGGTTCTTGCTTTGCTCATCATCAACATCATTTGGTCCAATGTTGCTTCAAACAAGGCTTCACAGCAACTTAACGATCGAGGTTTTGAATTCCAAGAAGACAGGGACGTATCGCTTCAAGCGGTCTTTGGAAGTGATTCGGAACTCCCCGTGACCATCACATCAGAATTCGTTCATCGAGATGATCCATCACGTCAAGCAAATGTTTCATGGAGGCTCATTGATGCTTCAGGAAATGTTGTGTTGAATTGGGTTGGTTCAACCAATGAAGCTGTTTCGATCGATGCTGAATTGCCTCCTGGTGAATACACATTGAACACAACCGTCGAAGAGAATATCATCGCTATTCAATATCTCAACGTGGCTCCATTTGCACCGATTGCGACGATGGGCCACATACTGCTCTCTTCTCTTTTGGTCGTGCTTGCATTCGGTGAATCCATCGTTCGAACATTCATCACCAACCGCATGGAACAATCCGGTGGGAAAGAGAACAAGCCGAAAGAGTTCAGAAAAGCACGCATCGGCATGCCTGAAGTTGAGGGTGTAAGCGAAGCCGATGATTCACCTTGGCGGGACCCAATCACGCTTTGATCAGAGGAAATCGGTCAACGACATCTGTCGTGCACGATCGTTGTTGAACAAGGATTCAACGCTCCCTGCCAACCATTCCATGTTTTGTCTCGTGTAAGTATCGACACCGTACGTATCCATGACGTGTTTGGTGACTTCGATGTATTTCCGAACAGCTCCTTCAGAGACCGTGAGGGCGAGCCGGCCGTTGCACAGCCCTCCTTCGCTTCGTGCCACGCCGTGTGCTGACAAACCACGTCCTCCTGCCTTTTGCGCTTGGATACAATGACCTGCAAGTGGCATTCGTCGGTAGGAATGGCCACATTTGAGACATCGAACTTTCTGCCGGCCATAGGCGTTGAGATTCCCGCGAAGGTCGGGTAAGAAGTGCGATCGAATCACAGAGGAAGCCACAGTTCGAGCATCGATGGCTCGCAACCGTTGACAAAGATTCAGCTGGCCATTCATCTTGTCGATCATGGTTGCAAGCGTCTTGTACGCAGACAACTCCGGACCCTCATCAATTCGGTTGCAATCGTGGGTGAATCCGTAACCGCGTACAGCAGCGACCGAACCCAATCGGCGCTCCACGAAATCCATGGTGTCAGCGATGTCCTTTGGGTGGGGTTGATGCAACGTCGCTTCGTAGAACTGACGTTCGTAGAACCAAGCAGCATCGACGTTCAGAGCCTCCTTATCGATTTCAGTTGGATTGAGTCGCGTGGTCAGGACGAGTGGAGCATCCATTTGACCACCTCGATTCGCAGGCAAAATCTCACGACTAAAATTGAGCAATCCATCCATCAAGAGCATAATGGCATCTTCATCCCCATCGCAGTTCCTTCGCTTTGCAGCATGGAAGAGGGGGTGAGCATAACCCCCTGAACAATCAGCCCAGCCGATGATACGAGAAAGAACGCCTCCGGAGGTGTGCGGTGCTAGAGCACAGATGAGTTGTCCGACCAAATCGTCCTTTGATGTTGCATTGTAGTAGGGTTGCAAGCCGTAAAACTTGACGAGAACTTCATCGACAAATTGCGCGGTTCGAAGGAAATAATCTGCTGCATTCTCTGCAACGATGAAATCCTGAGGGAACAATTCAAGCATCTGATCATCGCTTTCCAACGGCTTTCCTTCCCAGTCGTGCGTGTATCCAAGAGCGTGCAAGCGTTTCCAATCAACATCGATTTCTTTCGGCGTAAAGTGAGTAACTGGGACATCGCTCATGTCGAATCGAACGGTGCCATCACGGAACACAGGGAGATCGTACTTGGCTCGAATGAGGCCTTTTTCAATTGGCTCAGGCGTTTGATTTCGGCTTTTCAGTTCCTTCACACACTTGACCTGTGAAGGTAGGCGACCCATGCCAATGCGAAGTTGAGCATCTTCGATGATCGACTCAAGCGGAACGCTTTGCATCTCTCCTCGACGGCGACTGTTACCAGTGGACTCTTTCATGTCGGTTCGTCCACCACAGGTTTCGCCAACCTTGGGAATTCCAGCATCATCAACGACACGATGGTGGCATTGAATGAACGGAGAATCCTTCCCACATTTGGAACAAATGCGCTTACCCATTTGCACACGAATCGAACCCTTTCCAGCTGCGTTTGCGATGAGACGTTGATTCCCACCTTCGAGCGCAATCGGGAACAGCATGTGCGAGCGAGGCGACATTTCTCTGGGTGCAGATTTCTCCGGACGTCCCATTCGACAACCAACTCGCTGAGGCGCAGCATGCTCCCATCGGAGTGACGAAATCTCTCGAATCAGAGGTAGAATCCCATCCACTACGTGGTCGTCATGGATGCGTAGTGACGTCTTGTACAAGGCAGCATTTTCGGGACCTGGATCTTCGACAGAGTCGGCTGCTTTCTGGCCGACTTGATCGGTCTCCGCAATCCCAAGGCCCTGTTGACGAGCTTCGGTTTCTGCAGCAATTCGAACGGTTGCTCTCTGTTTCTTCAACTCTCCAAGTCGTGTTGCTTCATTTCGAAGGACGGTGTTGCAGTTTCGCAATTCAACGATACGTTGCTCGACCAAGGACTTCAAATCCACATGTTGGTGGAGTTGTCCATCCTTTACGCTGTACCCCAATCCGTGGATCATCGCTTGCCAACCACATGTGGCTACGATATCGTCTCCATCATGATGGTGCGAAACGCCGAGCAGAAGCAAGGCTCCCTTGAGCAAACCATGTTGCATGAAGGTCCATCCTTCAGGGAGTTCGTCGTCGAAAATCGGTTCCTCAGGTCTGACATCAAACCCAATGGTTTCCATCTCATTGAGGGGAGGTATCGTTTCTGGTTGCAACTTGTCCATCGCTGATGCCTGCCAACCTTTCGCAGCGCCTTTGAAACGCATCCAAGAATCTTCTAGGTAAGGGTGATTGACCTCAACATCGATGTCGGTCGGTGCTTCGATGATGCCACGAGGAAGAGCATCCAGCAAGGCTGGAACCCATTCGATTGGCAAATCGAGGAACCACGGATTGTGCGGAGGTGCAAGTGCTGTTCGCCAACGTTCAGCAACGCTTGATGCTTGGTCCCAACTGAGGGTGAGTTTCGAAAGATATCGGTGCCATCGTCGCCGAACATGGAACTGAGCAAAACCGTCTTCGACGTCGACCGCTCCTGGAATTCCGTCTGGAACTTGACCAAGGCCCTTACAGATTTCTGAGAACGCTTTCACATCTTCTTCTGTTTCAAGCGCATCGATGAGATCACTGGCCCACCAATCGGTTGTATACCCTGCAGGTACCAGATTCTTGTTGTTCTCCATGAATTCCCCATAACCGATGACAATCTCTCCATTGTCCCAAATCGATCGAATGTCACCGTGTATTTTTCTCATATGTTCGCTCTCATCAATTCGCAAGAATTGGCCAGAGGAAAGGACCACCCAAGGCCCTTCAGAGTCGTTGCTTGGTGTTACGGCACATGCCTTTCCGGGACGCTCAATTTTCATCTGCGTTCCAATGGTGATGAAATCGTCAAGCACCAACATGGAGGCTGGATTAAGCGATGCTGCCGCAAGTCCTGAGGGGCGACCTCGCCCGTAACGCAAACGGAAACCACCAGGTTGCTGAGGACCTCCAAAAATAGGTCGTCCGGCGATGATGTCCTTCATGAATTTGTCAATTGGAGCAACTCTACGGCTTTTGAACGCGTCCCTGTCGGAGCTGCCTTTGTCTTCTTTTCCTTTGGATGCAAATTTCGAAATGAAATCCCATCCAGGAACCTTGAGTCGCTCGGTATGTTTCTGGATTTTGGGTGCCTTCAAACACATACCTTCTCCGATAACGAGAAGCACACCACCGCGAATACGTGCTTCGTCGATGTTTCGAACACGGCCGTACCCTGCACATTCGATGGATTCGGTCGATTCACCGTTGATCATGACCGGACATGCCCGTACGATTTCGTCGATTTCAGCAGGTGAAGGACGGTACTGCAGGTTTCCACGATACAAACCGAATTCTTCCTTGACACGTTCGACTTCACCATCGCTTGGAATGTACGGTCCGACGTTCAATTCACGTCGAATCATGTCAGCAATTAGAACAGCAAGAGCCTGTGCCGTACCTCCTGCAGCACGAATCGGTCCGGCGAAATGGACAGAGACGAATGGAGAACCATCGACATTGTTCAACAACCGAACTTCACTGATGCCTTCCAAAGGAGCAACGAGCACAGCTTCGGTCAAGATTGCAAGACCGACGCGCAAGCCAACATCGATCGATTTGACCATGTCGTACCCTTTCTCTCTGAACCCTTTGGCAACACGTTGAGCCATCATGATCGAGGTCGTTTCACGGTCATGTTCTGCGAGAAGGGCTCGAATATCGTCTGCAACAGGATAGGAATCCAAATGCTCAATCAACAACTTCTCGGTACGACCAGCGAGATCGTTTGCACGAGGAATCTCAACGAATGGTTTCGGATCGAGACCAAGTTGTCGAGCCTCTTCAGCGACTCTGTATGCATGATCGGCATGGTCATCGAGAATCTGTTGGTATCGCTCCATTTCTTTCTCGAGTCTCGGAATATCGACACCAATCAAAGGATTGAGTTGACTGGTCGATGCTTCGTTTGACATGAACCTCGACCCCTGTTTCTGTGTTGTTGTCGAGACTTTATGATGCAATCGGCTGACGCATATCCTCTTTGCTAGCCCAACATTCATGCGTTGGGTGCCACAGCGTTGATGCATGAGCGTTCATGCATCATTGAAATCGTTACCAGAGTGGAATCGATTGGTCGAACTCGTCCGAGAACTTGCGTTCCTTGATGGAGGTTCCGATGATGCGTTCACACTTGCATCCGGTCGCCAATCGCGTTGGTTCTTCGACATGAAGCCTGTGATGATGCATACCGAATCCTCGAAACTGCTCGCCCACCTCTTTAACCATCGATTGGACGACCTCAATCCTGATTTCGTCGGTGGACTTGAACTCGGGGCTGTCCCACTCACAGCGATTGTTATCACGGGTGCTGAATCGGATCATCGGAAAGGGTTCATGGTTCGCAAATCGCCGAAAGGACGAGGCGGTCGCAAGACCAACAATCCGCCCGGAATCGAGGGGGCCTCCATTGCAGGTGGCGGTCGTATCGTCATTCTCGAGGATGTCACTACGACCGGGGGTTCATCCATCAAAGCCGTTGAACGCATCCGTGAGACCACATCCTGCGATGTTATTGCAGTCATCAGCATCCTCGACCGAGAGGAAGGCGGAGTTGAGGCCTTTGCAGAGGCAGGAATCCCGTTCGAAAGCATCCTTACACGTTCCGATATCGCTCAGTAGGTGACTGAATTGGACGTTCTGGTGCCATCTGAACAGACCGAAACGGGTCAATCGGTTCCAGATGCATCGTTCAACGACCTTTCGTTCTTTCATGCGAGCGAAGGAAAACCCCTCGCAACACCTTGGCAAGTTGCCATGACACGAGCGGATTCTTTGGCACAATTCGACCTGCCGAAGGGCATGTTGCTCGATTGCGCCTGTGGTTCGGGCATCCAACTGGCAGCCTACGCTTCACGTCTGAAGCAACCAGCTCTCGGGGTTGAACTGGACCGTGACCGTGCCGTTGCGAGTTGTTTGAATCTCAATACCGTTGCTCGTCATTACGCTTCATTTGATCAAGGATGGCACCGTCGTTCGCTCGTTGTATCGGGCGATGGAACTGCGAGCGATGCAATCGCTTCGGCTGTTGGGCTCGAATCCAACAGCGTTGCAGCACTGGTGCTTGACCCCGCACGACCTCGTAATTCACGTACGCATGACCTCGACGAGATGCAACCAAATCTTCCGAGTGTGTTTGAAGCTTGGAAGCCGTATCTCGCCTCCACGAATCGTGGCCCTTGCATCGTTCTCGACCTCTCTCCTCGGTTGACACAAGACCTTCGAGATGGCGTCGAGGCTATCGTTGATTCGTTCTGGCCAGGTATCGAACGAACATGGACCTGGATGTCTCGTGGAGGTGGACGTGTCGACCGACTCGAACTCTGGCTTGGGGGTGTTGCAACACCCAACATTAGCAAGCGTTTTGTTCGCCTTTCCCGCACCTTTGGCGGCGAAGATACCGTCATCGAACAAGAAGAATCCAATCACGTCGAACGCCTCGGCTTGCAAACAGCCCGTCGGAACGAATGGGTCACAATTCTCGATGCAGCATTGGTTGAAAGTGGACTTGTTGATGCGTGGTTGAGCGAGCAACTGAGTACTGCCTCCGATGTTCGATGGGCAGATGCATCGCCTCGCCGTCCACGCATTCACCACAATGGGCCTTTGAAAGACGATGGCCATCCGTTTGTTGTTGCATCTGGTCGAGTTGTCGAACTCCTTGATCTCCCTCTGGACGAGGCCAACATTGACTCGATTGTTGCAACTGCCCTCGAGAACGACATTTCGGCGTTGACGATTCGCTGTGGTCTCGATGCGGCACTCCAACCTCGATTGCAAGGAAGCATCGACCGACAACTGCGTAACAGACAAGGTCGCAGGAAGGCGTTTTTGACGCGACATACAACCTCAAATCATCTCCTTCTCTGTGTCCAATATCCTCAGAATTCTGATACCTGAAATCGGACCCCTGCATCGCGGTCTTGATATAGGGGAGGTTGGTCGGAAACTTGCTCGACATCATGTCGCAACGTTAGGTGGACAACAATGGCAAAAGGAAAAGAAGAGGAACTCGGCGACGATTTTTCATACATTCTCCGAATGGCTGATACGGATATGGACGGTCTCAAGCCGCTCTCATCTGCATTGACCTCGGGCAAAGGAATCGGCGTACGTAGCGCTATCCAAATCTGCAAGTCCACTGGATTCGAT
>JAAXIR010000157.1:1308-2306 GCA_012270265.1 Candidatus Poseidoniales archaeon | reverse complement strand
ACATGAAGCGAGAATCCCTACCGAACAATATCTCCTCCTCCTCATGAATTCTGAACAGCGAAAAGGGTGGGATTTGACCAAACTGTTTCTTGCCATTAGTGGACTCTACCAAACAATCGATTTGCAAGGCCGGCCACAACGGTACATGCACCGTTTTCATCGTCTTTTTGGCCATATGGAGCGTGAACTTCTCTCTCCCTTCGATGCGTTTGTACAATCCTCATTTCTTCTCGATCAAAATGAACGTAGGAAGAAAAAATCAATGTTTCGAGAGGAAGAAACGTGGACGCACGAACTGATGAGGCGTCTTTCAGGGCTCCGGCCTAGACAAAGAATCAAGCTCGCTCGACGGTTTATTCGGAAAAATGAGAACAAAACGCTCCCTCCATCAAAGTGGCCATGGGTGCAACGTTGGGCAGAAGTCTCGAAGAACGCAGACCACTCAAATGTTAGTTATCCATTCATGGTGAGCACAAAAGGTGTCCTCAGTTTGCGGACACTGTCGAAAAATGGGAGTGTGCGACGGGCACCAATTCCATTCAATCCGGGATTGTTGGCAGGTCTCATTTCATGGGGCTCCTCCCCACATGCTTCCAGACAGGGCGAATGGCTCATCGCTACACAAATGAACTGGTCGTCAGCCTATGAAAACGCTGAGACTGCAGACGTCCCATTCCGCCGTTCTATGCAATTTTTGCGAGGCGTGCTTGAGCAATTCCCAAATGACACATGGGTGCACCGTGATCGCTTACTCGTCCGAGGAATGTTGGGGCATTTCTATGAAATCCGAATCAGCAGAGGCGCTCACAATGCTCCATTCAAAATCCACGGTGTTGGAAAGAAGACGACACAACGCCATTCGATTTGTATTCATACTGGGAAATACCACCGGGACATACCGATCGGTGAGACCATTGACAGTGTTGATCTTTAACGTCTATCTGATGTAACAACACCGAAACGTGTGCAAAGTCTCCCATTGAATTTTATGACACAAA
>JAAXIR010000157.1:0-1298 GCA_012270265.1 Candidatus Poseidoniales archaeon | reverse complement strand
CGGCTCCAGATCCCTTTGCTGACACATCCACCGATTTGTTCTCCTCAGAAGAGTGCCGGGGTCGACCCACGCAATTTCTACAAAGCAGGCGATGAGGGGTACCGATTCCCTTTACATCCACTTATTTTCCGTGAAGAAGGGGGGCCTAAACACATCAATTTGGATTCGTTGGAACTCTTGAGTGATGAGGCGGTTGTCAACGATTGGAGAATCCGTCCTGTGGCAGATGCAAGTTACGAACCACCTGGGCACCTAAACCCAGCCTTTGATTTCGAATTAGATTTTGATGAAGGACGAATTCAAGAAGGCGATTTCTACCTTCAACAAGAACGCCCACCACATATCGAACGTATTCGAAACAACATCATTGAGTATCGAAACAACATGATGGATCATCGCAATATTCTTCTTCATGTGGAGGATGATGACGAACAGAGACGCCAGCCACACGACGATCAATTCCATCGTTGGTATCGTACGATGCCCTTGGTTTGGGAAGCGTTGTCGCTGCAACCCATTGGCCATCAGGTGGAATTAGGCGGTGTGCGCGGTGTATTTCGGATGCAGGGGTGCCGACTACGGCTAACAATTCGTTCTGCGCAAGAAGAAGATGCACTTCGCAGAATGCTCGAGATTCTCGGGTATCGACACGTGCGCTACAGAGAACTGAATCAGGTGTACATCCGTAGGGATTTCCCTATCGCAGACCCACGACAAGCTTTGCGAGAGTTGATGCAACCGATGACGGAAGAATTTGGCTTTGCAAACATTGAGGATTACATTCTACGCTTCATTGAAGTTGGACGTCCACCGGATCGAATGCCCGAGGTTGATGCTCGTTTGCATGCAAACATGGTCGACTTCTACTGACGCTGTTGTCGAAGAGCAACGGCTAGCAAAGCCAAAATTGTCAATGGCATGGAAAGGAACGGTGTATCTTCCGTCTCTGGCTCAGGCTTTTCTTCTTCCTCGACAATGACCGGTTCGATGTACTCGTGGAACATGAGATGAACTTCAAGATCATCATCATCGTAGGCATCTGCATACGTAATCTGTGCAGTGCCAGAACTGAGGCCAGTATCGGTGATGGTTCCAACATCGATGATTTCACGAACAATGTGATGGTAGTAGATATGATTGTTCGTCCCATCAGGGAAGTAGGCGACCTTCTCAACCATCCATACGCTAACGTTGTACTCTGCAGTGGTAGACTGGTCGACCCTCCAAGCCCCTGTTCCTGATTTCTCACCTGTTGGGGTCACTGCCAAAGTTACGAAGCAATCACCCAGATTTCGAGG
>JAAXIR010000018.1 GCA_012270265.1 Candidatus Poseidoniales archaeon | reverse complement strand
CCAGTTGAAGATCTTCGCACCGGTTGGAATCGCAACCGCCATGGTGGTGATCATGAATGCAGCACGCCAGAATGGGTCCATACCCGAAGTGAGCATGTGGTGTCCCCAGACGATGAAACCAACAATTCCGATACCGGCCATAGCGAAGACCATCGACTTGTAACCGAAGATGGAACGTCGTGCACTCGTTGCCAATACTTCGGAAACGATACCGAAGGCTGGAATGATAACAACGTAGACTTCAGGATGGCCGAAGAACCAGAACAGGTGCTGGAACAGCAACGGATCGCCTCCGCCTGTAAAGAACGTCGAACCTATCGTATGGTCAAACATCAGGAAGGCAACACCGATGATCAATGCTGGCAAAGACATGAACAGCATGAAGACACTGACGAATGCGGACCAGGTGAAGAGTGGCATCTTCATCCATGTAATACCTGGAGCACGCATGGTGAACACCGTGGTGATGAAGTTGACACCACCCAGTGTTGATGATGCACCTAGCATCAGCATACCAGCAATGAACGCAGTCGTTCCAGCGTTCGCACCGTAATCTCCAGCGTTGTTGAGCGAGGAGTATGGCGGGTACATAACCCACGTAATGTCCGCACCTTCACCGGACCAAATTCCGGAGAAGATGAGTGGTGCAGAGAAGACGAGGAGCCACAGACCCATAGCGTTGATTCGAGGGAAAGCAAGGTCCTTCGCACCGATTTGGAGCGGTAGGACGTAGTTGAGGAATCCAGCGATCATTGGCATAGCACCAAGGAAAATCATGGTCGTTCCGTGCAATGTGAAGAACGAGTTGTATTCCTGTTGCGTCAAGAAATCGTTCTCAGGGAGAGCGAGTTGAATACGGAACAAGAGCGCAAGTACGCCACCGACAAGGAAGAAGAAGAATCCGAACAAGAAGTAGAGGATACCGACTTCTTTGTGGTCGGTCGTGGTCAACCATGGCTTGAGGTAGCTCCAGAAACTTCCAACGGTGAAGGTTTCAGGGCTGCGTCGGTAGAAGACCCACATCGTTCCAAGGAGAATGATGGAGATGGACAATCCAACAGCGGTCAAGAGGATGACCAATGGAGGAGCGCTTGGGCCCTTGGCTTCAGCGTTCAATCCAGGGACAACAACGGTCTGAACGTTCCAGTAATCGTTGGCTGTACCGTCACCTGCGCCGGTTGCACCGCCACTGACTGCACCACCGCTGACGGCGTTACCGATGATGGTCATCTCAACGGTAGCAGCATCGCTGACAGGTGCTTGGAACTCAAAGTCCCATGAACGGAATTTGTTTCCATCGTCGGTGTGTGTCAATCCACCATCAACCACTTGGCTGTAGGATGGATCGATGGTGGTAACGCTTCCACCGCCTTCGAGAACGATTCGGAATCCGCCTTGGACGCCGCTCCAGCCTTGGGCTGGGTCGCCGTTACCGTAGAGCGTCATCTCATCGTTGACGAGGGTGACCGTGAAGACGTAGGTCTCGCTTGCATTGAAGGTTTCAGGAAGGCCTTCAACGAGGATGGTGGTTGAACCATCGTCGCCACCAGCGTGACAAGAACAACCAGCGTTTCCAGCAGCACCAATTCCGCCAGGAAGGGCGCTAAATTGAGGAACAAGCATCAGTGCAACAAGGAGCAGTGAAAGGATGCCGACAACGCGTCGTCGCATCACATTTCACCTCCATAGTCGTCGCCAGACGAGTCCTTGCTCGTCTTCTTGACGCCAGAGTCGTAGTCACAGGTTGTGCCTTCTGGAGCGACGACCATGACTTGCCCGGTCATGACGGAGTGCTGAAGACCACAGTACTCAGCACAGCGAATTGGGAAGGTACCAGCATCGTCTGGCATGAAGTAGAGTGTTGTGCCTGCTTCAAGCCCTGGGACGAAATCTTCCTTCATTCCCCATTCAGGGACCCAGAAAGCGTGCTGAACACCTACGTTGCGCTCATCGCCTTCGATGCCCTTGGACTTCATGGTCGCATCAACGAGTTGGGCGCAAGGAACGATCATTGGCTCAGATGGGGTGATGAAGGTGTGGCCACGAGGGATGTGTTCCCATGTGTGAATCAGTGCACCTTCAGCATCGAAGACCTTGACGTAGGTGTGACGACCTTGGTCGTAGGTTGCTGTGATGGCCATCAGGCTGGAACCATTGTTGATTTCATACTCGGTCTTTTGGTTATCGAGTTTGACTTCAATGCTGGCAGCATCAGCATTACCTGAGGCATCCACTTGCATTGTACCTTGATCCCACTGGACATCAATTCGTGTATCGGTATCTTCCCATGTGCTTAGTGATGCATAATCGA
>JAAXIR010000185.1 GCA_012270265.1 Candidatus Poseidoniales archaeon | reverse complement strand
GACGGAGAACTAGGGCATGAGGCTCGATGGACCACCGCCCTCAATTCCCACGCTGGCATCGTTCATGGCCTTGGCACCACCTGTTGGCGACTGGCTCCATGTAACGTGCATGCTGCTATCGACAAGAACCAATGAATCTGCATTCCCAGTAGGGGAGGTTGATACAAACTCTTGATTGTAATCGAGAACAATGGGCCAACTGCTGTTGATGGAAGAGCGATAAGCATCGACATCGCTCATCATCGAACCATTTCCAATCACAATTTGCACAACGGCTACATCCTCGCGTTGCCCGAGCAACAATTCGAGTTCATTTGCTTGATCTTGAGCCGATTCCGAGCCTGGTGCAATCGCTCCAATGGCGAGAACATTGGCATCGCCCATGAGTTCTGACAACGTCGTGAATTCAGCACCTGAAGATTTCAATTCAGCATCGATGAGGCGTGCATTGTCGTTGAGTTGCGCCTCCGTATTCAGGTTGGATACTGAGAAGCCAACCGGTAACATCAGGAGTGCCATGATCAACAAGGCGATGAGAATTGGAAGCGGTATTGGCGGATCTGCATTGAATCCTTTGAATGCAAAACCGAGGAAGCAAGCAATCGTTGTCAAACTCAGCCACAAACCTGAACTGGCAAAGCCATCGGATTCTCCCTCTACTTCAAAACGAATGATGCCGAATGCATGACAATCCGCATTTGGGTTGCCACTTGAAGTCTTGACACAAACCTCAAGATTCGAAGTTCCTTTCTGAAGCACTTCTTTGCCAGTCCAAATCCATGCAGTCTCATTGCTTCCAAGGCTTCGCTCCATGCGAATTCTTCCGATAGAACTCTCCATGACCATGTCGCGGTCACGATTTGTCTTCACGTCGTCATCCATTGGTCCAGGCAATACCCACGTAAAAGCAGGGTCGCCTTTTCCATCAACGAGAACATCACTTGGGCCTCATGGAAGGGTTGGGAGGAATTCGATGTGGGCTCTACGTGAAGAGTCGACTCGAATGCTTGCACTTGGCTCATACACCTTCCCAGTCATGATGATGCCCCCTGCATTGGTTTCGAAGCCGCCCCACTGAATGCGAGCAAGCGTACCTTCGCAAAGGTGCTCAGCACTAAGGGAAATGGAGAACGTATCACCTGCAGACAGGTCGATATCCATCATCGTGATTTCGCCAGAAAAGTTCTGAGGGTTGTTTGATGCAATGGCATCGAGGGTATGGGTAACGACCGATTCATAGACTTGATTGCCAGATATACTGACCGTCATAACAAGCGTTGTGAAGTCATCACCGGGCGTGAGAGGGTTTGCTGGACTTGTGCATTGAGTGGATTGAAAGAAACCAGCTTGCGGGACCAAATAGGCGCTGAAGTAGGCAGACATGTTGATCGTACCTACCATCGTATTCACAATCGGTTCAGAAGTCAAGGAGAAAATCGGTACGAGGCCTGTGTTCGGTGCAACATCTGCAAAAGCAAGGGTTGCATCAGGCCGCTCACGTTGCAAGACGGAGGTTTCAGCATCATCCCCTTCAACATAGAGTCGTTGCTCCATGTCCATCTCCCACTCAACATAACCTGCGTCATAGGTGACATTCTCGACACCTTGAACGGATGTCAGCGCAACGCCGGAAAAAAACAGTGCCATGAGCAGCACGGCGAAGACGTGGCGATGGCGCATGACACGCTGAGTGTGAACCAGTTCATGAAGTCGGCGGCGAATTACATCGGCGTTCCTAAGTAGAGCCACATCAATGCAACGCCAGCAATGATGGAGAGTGCATTGACCGATCCTTTTGTCAACAATCCACGATTTTCGAGAACCGCTCCGAGAACGCTATCGATTTGGCAACCAAGGAATCCGAGTCCTGCGACCACGCCTGCAACGAGAATTCCATCTGTAAATGTGGTGGAGAACATGATCAAACTCGCAATGAGTGCTGTTATCCCGATGAGGATGCCGCCAGTCGCTGCAGCGAGTTGGCCATTCGGAGAGAATCCGCCATTCACACCGGCTTCGCACGGTTTGAGTGTTGTAATCATACGGACTCGATCATCGAGGCAACCGATTTCGCTTGCCCAAGTATCTGAGGTCGCTACTGCAACTGCAGCTGCGAACATCCACAAGCCGTGTTCCCAATCTTCGATGAGGAAGGCGAGCAAAGCAACGATGGCTGGCATACCTCCGTTCGCTGCGACGTTGATCCATCCACGGTGTCCATCCGATGATTCGTTCAACCCACGGGCTGTTTTTTCGTCGAATCTCCATTTTGTTGCCAAATGACTGCTCAAGAGGAAGCACAGGAGCATCAACAACCATGTCC
>JAAXIR010000249.1 GCA_012270265.1 Candidatus Poseidoniales archaeon | reverse complement strand
ACATGGGAGAAACGATGAAACGTTCTGAACAACTTCTTGACCAATACGATGTGCCAAAACATTCCACTGTCCACTACGCCTTTCACAAGACCATGGGCAATGCAACGAAGCTTGGAGGCATTCAGAGGAGTTGGTCGACACTGTTGCCAACCATTCGACCGTTTGCAGGAAAGAAGACACATCGTGTCCTTGCGTTCCCGGAATACCTCAACACCTCTTTTTCGAAGTTGATGCGCAAGCATCAACGAAATGGTTCCCCAATGATGCCCTGTGCTGCAGAATACGTTGTCTCTCCGACCAACATGGTACCTATCGGTAAGACCGTTGGCCTCAAAGGAACGTCACTGAAGCATCTTACGGCAATACGTAAAGGGTTCCCAGTCTATCTTTGGCCAGTCAGTCCAAAAATCGAACATTCGGTTCTCCATGCTGGTCTTTCGGCTTTGACAGATACGAGCGACCCAAACCTCACGTGGCTTCCGAGTGGCCACGCACGTTGGACGCGTCCAGCAACATATCCGTTGGATGCATCTCAGCAGGAGCGATTGAACAATGCGAACAAGGACGATCACATCGAGATTCTTAAGTCGCTTGAGTGCGAGGTTGTTCCTTGGATGGAGTGCGATGAATCGCGAAGGCGGGAACTTCTTTCGTTCTGGAGAACGAAATGGAATTGGTCGAAATCCGTAGATGAACTCATGGCCTATGAGAACGAAAAAGGCAGCATGCCTTGGGAAATCGTGCGGATGATTGGTCACCGAGGTTCAGGCAAAACCAAGCGACCGGTTCTCTGATTATTCTTGTTCATGAATGTCTGACATGTGCTGTTTCGCATCATGACGCAGGAACGGACCATACAAGGTTGGCAGGAGTGTAACACTGGAAACCATGGCGAGACTTATGGCTACAATGAAGACTTGACCGAACAATCGCAATGGGAGCAATCCAGAGAAGTTGAGGATGGCAAATCCACCAGCAGTACTTATCGCAGCACCGAGCATTGCACGACCAGTCGTGGCTGTTGTTTTCGAGGTCCATTGAGCGACCGTCTTTTCTGGGTGCAGTTCAACTTCTTCCTCCAATCGAATCACGTAGTGTACTGCATAGTCAACACCCAACCCGAGCGCTAGAGCACCAATGGTAACTGTTTGAGAATTCAATTGGTATCCTGCAAGACCCATGATGCCGTAAACCCACAGAACAACGGTGATCAGAGGAATCCAAATGACACCACCGCGCAGTACGGCTTGTGTCAGACTTTGTGTTCGGACGAATTGAATCAAAATCAACACGAACAGAATCGTGAAGGCGACGATCGCAGTTGATGTAACTGCGGAAATCGCAACATCAGCACTAATTTGTGCAAGAATCAAAGCACGACCGCTAAGTTCCATCGTGAAGCTTCCGTCAACCGTCGTTGCAGCATCTTGGAGCGCTTGAGAAAGACCTTCTTCGAAATCAACGGTTGCTTGCCAATCGAGCGTATTTGCCTGGAACGAAATGATTGTCTGACGGCCGTCGATGTAAAGAAGCGAATCGACGAGGTCTCTTCCTGTAGCGTTTTCAAGAAGATATGCTTCAAGTTCATCAAACCCTTCTTCCGTTGTTAGATTGTTGAGCAAGCCATCCAAAGTTGGATTCCTTCCACGTTCCGACTCTAAGGTGTCCCAAATGCCAGTTGGAACGCCTGTCACGCCTTCCGTATTGCTGAGTGTCGCAATGGCAGTGTTGTACGCTTCAACGCCATTTTGGGAGAGAATATCGCCTTCAAGAACAACATACAATGGTGTAGGACTGCTCTGGAATTCTTCGGCAATCATAAGGAAATCTTGAACCACTTCAAGTGAATCGTCGAATTGATCCGCCGTATCAAATCCAACCTCCAGCGTACTCATGCCGTACGCCATCGGGAGGGATAAAATCACAGCAACAAGGATAACAAGTGCTGGTTTGCTTTCTGCCATTTCCCCGATTCCTGCAGTCAGTTTCGTTTCGTTCATGGCTCCTGATTTTTTCAGAGGTAATGCCTTGGTCGGCAACGCTGTCATGAGTGCCGGGAGGAGCGATATGCTGAGCACGTAGATGGCGAAGAGTCCGAGAGCGATGACCGTCCCAAAGTTAACAAGGAACATTTGTGAGGAGAGCCTGAAGGAAAGGAAACCAACCATGTCTGTGAAGATGGCGATGACCAATGCGGCTGAGGTTAGAACTGCTCCTGAACGAATTGCTTTCAGACGCAATTCAGCATCGAAATCTTTCATGGTCAAACGGCCTTGAGGATCATCGCGTTCAACATCCTGAAGGACTTCTCGAATTCTCGTGACGACGTGAATTCCATAATCGACACCGATGGCT
>JAAXIR010000133.1 GCA_012270265.1 Candidatus Poseidoniales archaeon | reverse complement strand
TTGGCAGATGAATTTGAACGTACCTCTGCTCGTGATTTCTCTATAGAAATGCAAAAAGAGGACTTAAGCAGGAGGCAAATGGTCGCTATCGAAGATGCGAAAACTGCACTTGAGTTGTCACTCATATCTCCGCTCGAAGAAACATCAAAGGTCACCTTCCGTCATCTTGCTATGCTTGCACAAACAAAATCCAATGACGAAGATGTTTGGAACTCACTCGGTCTCGGAGGTAACGTCGCTCAATCGATGATTGACCGACTCGAGCGGATGCGAACGTGGATTCAATCCCGACATTTCCCCGATGAATTACGCATTACCATTCTCGAAGAACCCGATATGGAGGCTGTCGGACGTTTGGACGGTGAGAATCTCGCTATCCTACCAACACTCATCGAGGCTCTTGAGGCATGCGATTGGGATGCTTCGAGCATCCAATCTACGATTTCAAACACGGCGAAGTCGCAAGACATGTCGCCACGACATGCCTACAGAGCACTCTACCTCTGCATCATGGGCACGGAACGTGGACCACGATTGCCGACTATTCTTGCAGAACTCGATCAATCAGCCATTGTGAACCTGCTACGTGCATGTCTTGACGAAAGCGTAGAACCTTGATGTTAGCACTCTCTCGACCCTAAGAGTTGAAAAGAGGTCGGACCATCTCAACAACATGGCAGGCGTCTTTTGTCCGACGTGTGAAGCAGGTGTCGAAGCTGCAGCGAAGTTCTGTCTCTCCTGTGGCCACGATTTGACAATTCAAGGTCCAATCACTTCAACAGGCCATGACTTGAACCAAATCAAGGAAGTGATTCGTCATCGAGAAGATCTCTCAATGGCCGAAAAATTCGATATGATCGCTCGTGTCGAAGAAGGTGCGAATCCAATTACAATGGGTATCGCTGCTGCAGCAGATGATGGTGAACATTTCGACATTGGTCAAGCGTTCGAAGGTGCAGGTGAAGAAATCTCACCACTCAAGAAACATGAATTTGGACAATCACCTGCTGCCAATGCTGCCGTTCGTGCAGTTGTAAAAGGAACAACCGGATGGGACATGATCAAAGCAGGAACATTGGACATGTCCGATGGCATGTTTCGAGATGCGATGAACCATGGAATGGACGCATCGACACACATTCACGATGTGGCGAGTGGAGAGCACGAAGGAAGTGATCCAGACGCCATGCGGGCCATTCCGGTCTTGAAGCCACCGAAGCGAAGTTTTGGTCCACAATGTGGATGAGACATTCACCAAAACACCATGTTGCAGTGGCGGAAGTGGCGTGAATCATCCTCCGACGTTGTTTCAATGCAAATGGAAGCTGCAATGGAAACTGCACTTATCGAAGTTGCAAGTCATTACGTCAACGTGATTCAGGCACTCAAGGACGAGCGCGATGATGCTGTTGCTCGTGCTGCAAAAGCCGCTGCTGATGGTAACGAAGATGCGCTACGTGAGAAACTTGAGTCCGAAATCCGTGCTGAACTTGAAAAGGAATTCAAAGCAGATGGCAAATCGAAGTCCTCTGCAAAGTCTGAGCCAAAGAAGAAATCAGAGCCAAAGAAAACACAATCAAAGGCCAAGAGTAAGCCAAAGTCAGGTGGTCTCTTTGGTGCCAAGCTTCCAAAGAAGACGTACGAGGGCGAGCCAGGAGGAAAGGCGGATTGGTTCCTTGAAGAAGCGCTTGATACGGTGTACGATCCGCATGGCACCGGTAAAGCAGTGAAAGCGGCAACCATTTTGGCTCGATCTTCCGACGGAAACGTACGTGTTCGAGACGTCGTACGAGCCTACGCACTCCAAGGCCGTGAGGGAATAAGTGAACTTGCTTGGACACGTCCAATCACTCAGTCTCTCATCGAAGCGTTCGATGCTTGCTGATTCACAGGATCTTCGAACTCAAATCGAGGACGTATCGAATTCCAATCACAAGCAAAACTGCAACAAACAATTGCATAATGCGCTGCTCGGACACCTTGGCAATACCAAATCGAGCACCGAGGTTTGCTGCGACAATGACGACGATTGGTAGGCTAAGTATCAACCAAAAATTGGAAGCGAGCACATCCACTTGGGTTTGATCCAGTGCTACGAAGTGTGTAAGAATTGAAATTGGTAGAACCACCATCATGATGTGAAGGCTGGTACCGATCGCCTTGCGTGATTCTAAACCTCCATATGTACGCAATACAGGAACGTAAATTGCACCAGCTCCAATGGCTAAGACGGAAGACAGGAGGCCTCCGGAAGCCACTCCAACTCGAAGTGGTAGCATGTTTGTTTCGCTGATTTGTGCGGTTTGATAGTTTTTTGAACGAAGTGTTTTGATGATTGCCCAGGTCACAAAGCCAAGG
>JAAXIR010000031.1 GCA_012270265.1 Candidatus Poseidoniales archaeon | reverse complement strand
TTAGATTGGTGTCTTTCTATCAGAGTTCGTCGCTCTTCTGCTTGAAAGGTTTGCGCAGTGCATCTCGGTCGTCGAGTACAACAAACTTGTACCCTGCGATGTTGAGGTGTTGCTCCGTCATGGTAAATCGTCCGGATGCTTCCTCTTATGCTCATCGTTTAGCGACGCCAATCGTGTTTGCTTGCAAGAGGATGACGCCATCCCTGTCCGAAAGCACGCGAGGAAACCCTGGGAGCTGGAGCCATCTGCCAGCGCTTGTGTTCGTTGGCTTCAAGTCGTTGAAGAACGCTAACAACGGTCGAATGATCGTACCCATGGTGGGCGATTTCTTCGGCACCTAGGCCTTGTTCGATGTGGAGTTTGAGGATACCATCGAGCGTCTCGTAAGGAGGAAGCGTGTCATCATCGCGCTGATCAGGAGCAAGTTCTGCAGATGGCGGTTTTGTCATGGTGGACTCATTCACAGGCGGACTCTTTCCAACCGATTGAGCCCGTTGATTAAACACCTCTGCAAGACCGTAAACATCCATTTTGTAGACATCGCCCAAAGGTGTGTAGCCGCCAGCCATGTCACCGTACAATGTGCAGTAGCCCTGAGCAAGTTCGGATTTGTTTCCAGTTGCGATAGCCATTCGACCTTGTGCATTGGCGTGAGCCATCACGAGAATACCTCGTAAACGTGCCTGGATGTTCTCTTGAGCGACCTTTGCGCCTTGGTCAAGCATCTCTGCAAGTTGTTTCTCGAGACCCGAATGATGATTGTCAATGGAAATGGATGTGTATTCCATTCCGAGAGCTTCAGCAGTGTATTTTGCATCGTCGATGGAATGCTGTGATGAGAATCGAGATGGCATGGAGATTCCTAGCACGTTTTCTGGACCAACGGCCTCAGCAGCGACACAAGCCGCAACAGCGGAATCAATACCACCACTCAATCCGAGGACGATGCGTTGTATTCCTGATTTTTGACAGTAATCACGCAATCCGAGAACGACCGCATCAGCGAGTTCATCGAGGACGCCATCCTGTTCTTCACCGGTTTCATGTGGTGCGTAATGTGTGATTTCACCCTCTGAAGAATCCATTGATATCCACGAAGTTGCCTCAGAATTGTTGATGTCAACAAGAAGGATTCCTTCTTTCCATGAAGGGGCAACCACGAAGTCTCCGCTTGGCCAAGCAGCAAGGGATCGACCATCGAAGAGAAGATCGTCGTTCCCTCCGATTTGATTGCACAACAAGAACGGATGCCCGAGTGTTTTGGCGGCTGTTCGAGCAACGTGGAGTCGTGTTTGGATTTTGTTGGAATGATACGGAGATGCAGCGAGATTGACCGTTGCAGCAAGGTTAACCCCTTGACGTCCCCATTCAGCGAGTTGCTCAATTGGGTCTGCATCGTATTCGGAAGGTGTTTCTCCAGCAACCTGCCACGCATCCTCACAGACTGTGACACCAAGTTCGAGTGGCCCTGAGAGTGTTCTTGCGATACCTGGCCTGTCATCCGAATCGAAGTATCGGGCTTCATCGAAGACATCGTACGTTGGCAGCAACTGTTTCCGAGCAACGATCTTAACGGGCGCTTCATTACCGATTAAGGCAACACCATTTCCGGGTTTAGCTCGCTCAGATTCTGGTATCGTTGGTGTTCCGATGAGCGATGGAATGTCGACATTGAGTGAGAGGGCTGCTTGTTGAGCGAGTTCAACAAAACTCGATTGCATCAACAAATCGCGAGGAGGGTAGCCACAAATGGCCAACTCTGTGCTCACGCAAGCTACGGCTCCATGCGCTGTTGCAGGATGAATAAAGTGTTCCAATCGCAGAGAATTTCCAGTCAAATCTCCAACGGTTGGATTTATTTGAAGTAGAGCATTTAGTCCTCCATCGTGCTCGCTCATGACCATCCCACGTACTCGTGTTTCATAGAAATGATGCATCATTTGTATTGCAAAATCTCTCCGTTGGCATCTTTGTACCACCAACTTCCATCTTGTTGATTCTGCCACCACCAAACGCCATCCGAGCCTTGGGTCCAACCGTCGGCAGAAGCGCTTTGTGTTGTTGCAGCAACCGGTTCAGATTCTTGAATCGGTTCACTCAAGTTGAGGTCAGCATCGTCGGCAATGTCCTCTTCTTCATCCTCATCGAGATAATCCGAATATTCGTCCCATTCGTATTCCGATTTGGAACCACGCCGAACGGTTGCATTTCGAGCCATGAGCAAGAGAGCGAGAATGATCGATAGGCCGAGCAATGCACCAATGGAACCGAGAATTGGATTCACATCTCCAAAGACAGCCTCGCTGAAGGAAGGGTCGCTCTTCTGTCGAGCATCGACCGAAGGCCAGTTGCCTTTGACCGCATTTTCG
>JAAXIR010000114.1 GCA_012270265.1 Candidatus Poseidoniales archaeon | reverse complement strand
TCCTTCGAGGATGCACATGCACACAACCTCATCAACCACATTTGGGAAGGCGATGCTGCTGACTTCCGCCGAGACATCCTCGACTGGTGCAGCCAGTTCACACTGCCAAACAAGGCGACTAAGGCTGTTGGAAACATCAAGCGTTCCTGCCAGACTGGTCCTGAAATCCCATTCGAGTACCATCTTGCTCTTGAGCGAGAGTTGCAAGCTGCACTCTTCAACTCGAGCGATGCAAAGGAAGGAATTGCAGCGTACGTCGAAAAGCGTGTTGCAAACTTCACCGGTGAATGAGCGTGAATGGAATGTCCGATTATCACATTCCTGCTGACGTTCCCGATGATCTCGCAGACACCTATCTCGAGAACTTGATGGCTGCTACATGCGGTACAGGTTCGATGAATCTGTTCGCGTGCGATCAGAAAATCGAGCATTTGAACGACGACTTCTACGATGGTGGAGATTCAATTCCACTTTCATCCAACGACCCTGGCCATCTTTTCGAAATTGGAGCACAAGCCCATCGAGAAGGTACAGTTGGTGTTCTAGCCGCACAAGGTGGACTCATCTCCTTGTACGGTCGTGACCATCCTGATGTACCTTACTTGGTGAAATTGAACTCCAAGTCACATTTGGTCAAGACCACACAACGCGATCCAATCAGTCTCGCTATGTGGGACATGGACGATGTTATGTCGCTCGTTTCCAACGGTCTGAACGTTGTTGGAATCGGTTACACCGTCTACATTGGTAGCGAATACGAGCATGAAATGATGACTGAAGCTGCGCATTTCATTCGCCAAGCCCACGAAGAAGGTATGATCGCTGTTGTCTGGATGTATCCTCGAGGCAAGGCTGTTGAAGATGAGAAAGATCCACAGTTGATTTCTGGTGCTGCAGGTGTTGCAGCATGCATTGGTGCTGACTTTGCAAAGGTCAACTACCCCCGTGCATGGGATGGAATGACGCAACCAGAATCGCTGAAGGTTGCAGTTGAGGCTGCAGGCCGATGTGGTATCATTTGTTCAGGAGGCGGTTCGCTCCCTGCTCGTGATTTCTTGCAACGTCTTTGGGATCAAATCAACGTCAGTGGTTGCAAAGGTGCAGCGACTGGACGCAACATTCACCAAAAGTCGACCGATGAAGCTGTTCGCATGACGGCTGCTTGCCACGCCATCATTTCTCAAGGTGCAAGTGTTGACGAAGCCATGGATATTTTCCAAGGCAACTGAAGTAAAACTGTTTTACGCACGTTGAACAAGGTTTTATTGTCAAAGTTGCGTTTTTCCAACCATGAAAAACGTTGGCGGTGCTGAGAGATTGGCCCGTGCATTGTTTGGATCGAGTTTTGTTTTATTGGATTTTTTTGCAACAATTCAACTCGAACTTGTCTTCCTTATCATAGGATTGTGGGGTGTATTGACATCAGCCTTCGGCTACTGTCCATTCAATGGCCTCATGGGGAGAAACACATGTGCCATTCAGTACAATGACGTATCTTCCGAAGAAGCGGCAGTTGAAACAGCTTAGTTCTTCTTCATATCATCGCCCATGGTAATGTTACCTTCTTGGTCGATGATGATTGGAGTGCCTTCCTTCCATCCTGGGCAGTTGTCTTCAACCCAGATTCGAGTGGCCCACTCGCAGATATCGTATCCGCCAGAGAGAATGCCGGATCGCTTGATGTATCCGACCTTGACGATGTCCTTGTCTTTGGAGAGAACGTTACCAAGTTGTTGGCTTGTCGTACCGTGACGCATGGTGCTGTTGATGTGTTCTAGGATCTCTGCAGTGTTGCGTGGTCGATCGCCTAGGAATTTCTTGATTTTTTCTCGTATGCGTACAGTTTTCATGTTCTTGTCCTCCTTTGAATTTCGCTTTTCGCTCTTGGGCGATGTCGCTGTACCAAAGGAGCGAGGCCACTCATATAACCGTTCCTCCAACAAACGACGAGTTTGTTACCATTACTGACCATAATAGGTGTAATTTTTACACGATGCGCAACGATATGTAAGTGAAATCTCACAATTCCAGTAGAAACCGGTAACTAAATGTAAGTAAATAAATGCTTTAGAGGTAACAAATAAAAGGGAGGCCCTTTAGAGCGTAACAAAAGTGACTCATCATGCCAAAGAAGACCATTCGCAGCCGGTATCAACGCCGCATTCTCGATTGGCTCCTTGATGGCGGCGGAACGGTATCCCAAGCTTCAGAAGTGCGTGGTATTGCTATGCCTCACGCTTCGCTTGCAATGCGTCAATTACGGGAATTGGGGGAAGTCCAGCGTGACGATAGTGCATCCATACGGGGAGCAATCCATCGATTAACGCCAAAGGGAGCCGATCATCTTCTGATGGATTTGGTTGCACGCTT
>JAAXIR010000287.1 GCA_012270265.1 Candidatus Poseidoniales archaeon | reverse complement strand
CCCACATTGGAGGCGCATTTTCAGGACGGGGACTGGACCACAACATGGCGGACTACGGAGCCATCGATGGTGTTCTTTGGATTATTTCGCCCGCCCAGATCATGAAGGAAATCAATTCTGCAGACGGTCGATTCAACGAATCGATGTGCGTTCATGGCGTCAACACGCGCCTTCCTATTGCACTCGATTGTGAGAACCTACCAGGAGGCGGCCGTTATGCGATTCCAGATCAGCAAACCATCGACCAAATCATTCAGAACTCGAGCGGTGCATTTGATGCTCTCATCAAGGATACCAACGACAACGATCTCTCCGTTGACAGTGATGGTGATGGTGATCCAACCAACGACATGGATGGCGATGGTATCTGGGATACGACCGCCATCATTGTAGGAATGCGGTCCGATGTTCCCGAACAATGGGGTGAATTCGACCAATTGTTGGATCACTTCGACGACATCATTGACAATCGACCTATGGATTCACAGTCGACCAACATGACGGTCACAGGATTAACAAAAACATTGGAGGATGTTTCCGATGCCATCTACGACGACCTTGTTGAAATGATGCCATATTCCATTCTCTTCACCATCCTCATCATCTCGTTCCTCCACCGCTCAGCAAAGGTCGTCATCATCACAGGAACACCCATTCTCTTGGCCCTTGGCGTCACCTTTGGAGCATCGGTGGTGCTCAAATGGACGCTGACACCGATGATTGTTGCAACCTTCCCAATTCTGATAGGATTGGGTGTGGATTATGCTTTGCACATGGTCAATCGTATCGAAGAAGTGCGGCGAAAAGAAATCGAGCGCATGATCGAGGAAAACACGACACGACAACGCCAAGGAAAGGAACTTCTCGAACAACCGGACCTTTGGGACAAAGAATTCTACATTCGATGTGTCACGACCATGGCAGGATCGACGGGTGTTGCTGTCTTCCTGTCTGCTTTGACCACCATTGTTGGTTTCTCGGTCCTCATCGCCCCAAGCATCGTCAACATTGCACCGATTCGCTCAGTTGGACTGACACTGGTAGTGGGCATTCTCTCAACATTGATGTTTTCCATCATCCTTGTCCCAGCCTTGGCATGGATGTTGCGCTTCCACAAGCGAACCAATCCAGGTATGTGGAAGAACATCGGAAAGGTTCCAATTCGCTTCTTTGTTGTGATTCTCTTGGTTTCATCGAGCGTAACGGTCTATGGAATCGCTAATCTCGATGAACTCAACGAGCCAATTACAGGTTCGAGTGAAGCTCCTGAGGGCATCGAATCGTTGGATAAAATTGCAAAGTATTCCGAGCAATTCGACAGTGGTCAAACCTCGATGTTTGTCTTTGATGCGACCAATCGATTCAACGACAACGAGACATCGAACATTCGAGACTTACCAGTTATGGATGCGATTGACCGATTGGAACAACGTATCGATGCTGTTGAAAGCACCAATACGACAAGCATCATTACATTCCTCAAGGCTGTCCCAGTCAGTATTCAATTTACCGACAACGTCGTTCTCTACGAAGGCTCATTGTGGGATTTGCTTCATGATGAATGCTGGGAGAGCAACGACCCAATCGAATGCAATCTTTGGATTGCTCTTGAGGCAAGTGGACCAAGTGGTCGTGAAGGATTGCGACGAGATATGGTCAACGTTGCATTCGATACACTCTCGCTTGAAGTTCGCTCAATGCTTCTGAACCAGCAAGAAACCAAGGCCATCATCTACGTTGACCAACCGTACATGAACCTCAACATTGCATCCGATCTCCGAGATGAGATCGATGAAATCCTCTCTCAACCTCCAGAATTGCAGCAGACACGAACGTCCAAGTTGACTGGTGGGCTTCCTGTTTCGTTGGACATCAACGAAGGCATTCATGACACTCAGTCGAGAACAACCATCCTCACCATGCTCATCTTGACCATCGTCTTGGCCATCGTCTTCCGTTCAATACGGTTAGGAATCGTGACCATGGTTCCTGTTGCAGTCGTCATCCTTTGGCAACCACTTCTCATGCAGAGTGGTGATGTCAACGTCAACATCTTCACAGCCATGATTGGAACCATTGTCTTCGGAATTGGTGTCGATGATGCGATTCACGTGATGCACAGAATACAGGAAGAGGGTGAGAATTCGAAAGGAATTGCGCATTCGATCGAAGAAACTGGTCAGACCATCTTCGAGACGACCATTACAACAGTCGCTGGAATTTCGGCTGGATTCTTGGCAGCCTTCCCTGGTTTGGAGAACTTCTTCATGCTGATGTGCTTGCTCATCATCTTCGCCTTCGTGACCAGTTCGTTCCTTCTACCAAGCATCCTTGTTGCCGAACATACGGTTCGAGACTTGATCAAAGGTCGAACAA
>JAAXIR010000058.1 GCA_012270265.1 Candidatus Poseidoniales archaeon | reverse complement strand
GTGCTGGTGAAACAATCACCTACACGCAAGCAATCATGGGAATGCAGCAAGCGGAAGGTGCAGTCACGTTCGCAGGCAACGCCAGCATGGGCGACATATCCTATGCAATGGATTCTGCGACTTGGGTCACAGGCGAGGATGCTTCCCTCACAAGTATGAACGGTGTTCTCCTTCTTGCTGGACACTGTGATGCATTCCCTACAGCATCCTACGATGAGATTATGGCTGATGCAGCAAACGGATTCGCCAATGTTGGAACCATGCAGCGAGCCTCGGTTTGGGGCTTCACTGCTATGGCCGATGCAACAACACCTGATTTCAACGCAACCATTGCTCGAGACTATGCTATCTGCTATGGTGTAGCAGGTACCTTTGCTCAAATCCACGGTGGAGCAGACGACGACTGGTTCGCAGACGCAATGGCTGTTGATGCTTCAACTCGACTCATGAACTATCTCGGTGTCGACATTGACAACACTGTTGCAATGGGCCTACTCTTTGGAGGCCAAGGCACAGATGATCCAATGGGTCTCTTTGCTACCAACGAAGAAGGAACATCCTTCGGACTTGCCAACTTCATGGGTATGGAAGCGGCTGATGCAATGAGTGCATACGGACTTGATGCAACACAATACGGTGCTATCGCAATGTGGGCCGGTGGCTGGTTGTCTAGCGCCTCTGCTCTACCAATGGCTCTCCTTGGAGGAACAGGAACCATGACTGCGGAACAATTCGTCAACGTCACCTTCGGCGATGCTGATCCTGTCAACGGTGGTTACCTTGACAACAGCCTCAACCTTGGTGGTGCTTGGGGAACTGCACTCATTCCAGCCTCTGAAGGTGCTCCATCGATTGCACTTGATGCAGCCGTCTCTGGAAACATCCTCTACGGTCCTCTTGGACTTACAACTGCAACCGGTGCAACGATCTTCCTTTACGGTGAGCTCACAGGTATGACGCCACCAATTGATTTCGCAACCATGGGGCCTGGTGCTCCTATGGAGTGGAATGCAACAACCGTTTCTGCGCTCTACGGTGTTGATGCAAACGCTGCAAATGCCATGCGCACACTGATGATGAGCGTCATCTATGGCGACTTCGTTCCAGGACTCCTCGTCGACAGTTTCGGTAGCCAAGGTCCATACATGACCATGCCATTGAACAACTGGCTCTATGGATGGTTTGACCCAGTCAGCATGATGGTTGCTGAAGACCCAACCGCTCCATCCGCAGGATGGGCCAAACTGGAAACCAACGAGACTTACTACGGATCCAATGGCGTCTCCACAGGAAACGCCACTGTCTACGTCATGTGCACTGGACACAACGACGACTGTGAGAAGGGAGAAGCTGTCTCTGAAGATGGTTCCAACGAACTCTCATGGCGAAACACTGACATGATGACGGCAACCTTTGGTCTCATCACCGTTGAAACACTCGATGGAACAACTGGTGGTTTCCTCACTGGTGACGGTGACAAGGTCAACGCTGGTGGTTACGCAGTTACTGATGTGACATGTACTGGGGATGACGAACTCAAGGGCATCCCAGTCGATGTGTGCTCTGCATCCGTCGATCCAACAACGAACCCAATCACTGCGAAGCTCATCGGAAGCGAGTCGCTGCTTGATGCAATGACGCCTGCTCTTCCTGTCTACTTTGGCAGCGAAATCAACATGCAGTCCGAAGAAATCTCCGGCCTCATCATCGCTGGTGATTCCACATCAACCTTCTACCTTGACACACGCACTGGAACCGATCTCGCATCCACTCCTGCAATGTCTGACCTCCAACCTGTCTTCCAGATTGTCCAGGGTTCAGAGATTGAAGACGGCGATGCTGAAGACATGGAAAGTGCCATCGTCCAGAATCAAGAATACATGGGCTGGTGGATGAACTTTGACAACGGCTTCGATTACGTTGCCTTGCTACTCTACATCGGTGGTGTCGCTTTGGTCATCATGCACTTCGTCATGGCCGGCCAAAAGAAGGACGAAACCTTCGAGTGAAGTTGCTAGCATAGCATCAAATACGACCGAATTGTGGTCGAGGCATGGATAAGCGTGCTACGATTACGATTCTCGTTGGCCTAGGCATCTTTGCTGTCGGCATTATCGGATTCGTCATCGGCGGATTTGGTATCGCTGGAATCGAAGAGTCTACGGAGTTCACCCTCGAAGAAGTCACCAACGGAACGATTGACATCGTCGATCGTGATGACTTCGGTGATTTGGGTGTGACCTTTTGGGTCCTAGGGAAATATCTCGATGAAGATGACAATGGCATCTGGGATATCTGTGAGGCTGTGACCATTACCGTGACTGAAACACCAGACATTGCGGATTGGGGTGCGTACGATGGTGGCTTTTACAACGAGGTCGTC
>JAAXIR010000144.1 GCA_012270265.1 Candidatus Poseidoniales archaeon | reverse complement strand
CCGAGCGCCGGCCCGAAGCAGAAGTCCACATCGCCTGCACCACCGACTACCCGCAGCAACTCGCCCACCACCCGAACGCACGGGTGCTCGGTCCCGTCGACGCTGCAACCTTCTTCTCAAACATCGATGTTCACCTCATCCTGTTCGAGACCACGGGCTCATGGGGCAGGGTGATCGGCCAAGCCGGTTTGTTCGGGGTACCAAGCGTGGCATCGGACGTTGGTTCGCAAAAAGACGCCCTGGGCGAAGGCGGCATCTTGGTGGACGACGGGCATGATACAAATGCAGTGATTGAGGCCTTGATGACGGTGTACGGAGATCGTGAACGCTACGGTGCGTTGGCTCGTGAGCACACCCAAATGGTGGATCACCGACGTTCTGTGGCGGCGTTCCGCTCAGGCCTTGAAGACCTGTTGAACAACCGTTCATCCACGAAAGAGAGGGAAGGATGAGGGAATCATGAGACTCATTTTTCTGACCAATCATTGGCCCCACCCTCCTGGGGAGACATTCCTTACATCAGATCTTGAAGCGATATCGAAACACATCGACGAAATTCTTGTTATACCTGTGGGACTCAGTTTTGAAGAATCATCCAAACCCTACTCAATCTCGTCAACGATTCAAGTCAATGTTAAACCGGTCTCGCAGGCTGTGAAGACGTGGAATCGTTGGGGTAAATTGAGACGCACCATCAAAGGTTTAACGCGACTTGATATCCTACGGTCTGAACGACTAAGAAAACCATCGCACCCGTGGTCGATGATCATTGGAGAATTAGCCCAATCCCTTCTCCTCAAGGAAGCCATTGCTCAAACCATTACCCTCTCAAAGGATGACATCATTGTTGCATATTGGGCAAACCGTCCAGCAACGATTGCAGCCCTGCTCACCGAAGACCACCCCGAAATCAAGACCGTCTCTTTTGCCCATGGAGGTGACATTTACCCTTCGAGAGTCAACTACACACACTTCCCATTGCAGGAATGGGCCCTCCATCGCATGGACAGGATTCTCTCTGTATCCAATGCCGGAAGGGATCACTTGAAATCTGAATTTCCTGAAGTTCAACATCGGATTCTGACACATCGTTTGGGTGTTGTTTCTACGGATGTCAAAAATCCGAAGAACGCAACAGAAACGCTGCACATCCTCTCCCTCAGTTCACTTGTTGGCGTAAAACGTGTACACCTCATCGCACAAGCCATGCCCTCGATTTCACGAAAAATTCGTTGGACGCACATCGGTGATGGTCCTGAAAGAAACAACATCTTGAGCTATTTGACGAACCTCCCACCCCATGTTGAAGTGGAGTTTCTCGGTAATTTGCCACATCCATCCGTTCTTCAATACATGAAGACAGAACCGGTCGATTTGATGTTGAACACCAGCTCATCTGAAGGCGTTCCAGTGTCGATCATGGAAGCGTATTCCCATGGCATTCCAGTTGTTGCAACGGATGTAGGTGGTAACAGTGAGATTGTATTGAACGAACACATTATTCCATCTGATTCCACCTCTGAAGACATTGCCAGGATTATCAATGAATGGTCCGGCGACTCACAAACGAGAGAAAAAGTCAACATCATTCAATCAGAACATTTCGACTCAACAAAAAATGCTCAAACCTTCATTTCGATCATTGATGAGATAACGAATGAAATCAGAAAGGTATCATGAAATATGACATAACGGGACCCCACCTCGTGCAAGGGTCTCATTTCGATGGAATTCGTCCCTTTCTTACGGGGGAAACGATCGATAGCAACTTGTCGTTTCCCATCGCCCATGTGGATGTGCAAACCCCTACCGATCGTGTTTCATTTCTTGGCTCATTTCTTGAAAATAAGACGGTTCTTCACATTGGTTGCGCCGATCATATGGACGTCATCGATGCAAAGATTGCAGCAGGAAAACACCTGCACTGTGCCCTGATAAAAAAATCAAAACACGTCACTGGGTTTGACCTTAATGCCAAAGCCATCAAACATTTACAAGGAAAGTACCACGTTTCAGACATTCATGTTTGCGATATTTTGGAAGTGGACCGTGAGACTGAAACCTTCTCTGAGGGGCGCCACTATGATTACGCTCTTCTCGCAGAAATCGTGGAACATTTAGACAACCCTGGTCAATTCCTCACACATCTGAATGAGTCATTAGGGCACCTCTATGATCGAATCGTCATTACCGTTCCAAATGCGTTCTCAAGCGTTGCACGAAGAGCATGGAGGAATGGGATTGAAAACATCAATTCAGATCACAGATTCTGGTTCAGTCCTTACACCATCGCTCGATTAACCCCCGCCGCCGGCTTCAACGTCGAAAAGGTACACATGATTGGCGAAGCGCAGAGGATGGCCCTTCTCGCGTGGGCTTACAGCAACGTCATGGCCAT
>JAAXIR010000051.1 GCA_012270265.1 Candidatus Poseidoniales archaeon | reverse complement strand
TAACTGGTGAGGTTTGGTTTGCGGAATTTCATACGCTTCTCGTACCTATACGATTTCATCATCCAAACCTGCGCCCATATCGTACGTTATGTCAGGTTTTTCAACCATTTCTGACCCGCTTACGATTGGATCCCATGCATCATGAAGGACCTCGACGAGTGAGAGCGTATCTTGATTGAGTGCAACTCGTGTTCCTGGCTTAAGAAGTTCAGGCTCGATTCGTTGGTTAAGAGATACTTGAAACACAGTACCATTGGAAGAACGAACAATGGCTCTTTCAGGATCTAGAACATCTTGCAACGTTCCGACAATGAGTGGGTGCGCACGGAGGTGGCGTACTTCTTCTTCGAGGCGGCCTGCTTGTTTTTTGACGTTACGAAGTTCGGATTCGATGTGGGTTCTCTCGCTGATCAACTCTTGGGTTTTTTCTTGCAAACGTCGAAATTCTGTCTCAAGTTTCAGGAAGTCATCGTCCCTATGATTGTTCACAGAGTCTGAAGTTCGGTCCACATCCGTGCCCATCGCAATCAAGTCTTCCTTGAGCCAGCAGTGTATCAACTCATCGTTTATTTTTCGAGACAACAGCGAAGGGTTCATCAATTGTCGATGTAAGCGATTCATGGGGATACGATGGGCGATTGCGAATTGTGTGGTGCAACGAAAGTCTCAACTCGGGAACATCGCGTCAACAAAGCGATGTTGGCGATTTGCCAGAAGTGTATAGGGCAAATGAACCTCGAGCCAAAACAAGAAGCACCTGGCTTGGCCCAAGCTCGGCGAAGGCCCGCTGGAAAACAGAACCAACGGCGATTCAATAGGAACAACATCATGAGTAAGCAAGAGAAAGAATTAGCCGACAACTTTGCTAAATTGATTCTAACCGCTCGTGAAAACAAAGGCTGGACTCAAGCTCAGTTGGGTCAACGGATGGCCGAAACTGTAAACGTGATTAAATCTGCAGAATCGGGCAAACCCCCTGCAGATTCTGTCATCAAAAAGTTTGAGATGATTCTTGGGATTGAGTTAATGGTTGAAGCTAGCAGTGATCACCAATCGATGATCGGTCAATCTTCGAACAGTCGTGGGATGACTATCGGAGATTATCTCAAAGACTTACGGTGAGTGCATGGACATTCCTGTTCATGCAATTTGGCTTGCACAAGATGACCCAAAAAAGAATACAGCCGTGCGTGCATCGAAGGATGAATTGCTTCGATTGCAAAAGGATTTCAGGCGGCGTCCGAAAAATGGAAGCATTCTGGAGCCAATTTGCGGTATAGTCCTAGGGCCTGAAGATCGTGAAATTTTTGACTCACATGGTGCATTGGTTGGACTCGATTGTTCTTGGGCACAAATTGAAGAATCCGTTGAACACGTCATGCGTCGTACACGGTTGCAACCTCGCATGTTGCCATTGCTTTTGGCAGCAAATCCAGTGAATTGGGTGAAGCCTGGAAAACGGGCAACTGTTGACGCCCTCGCAGCGTCGTTGTACTTGTTAGGACGAGTGGATCAATGCAAGGAATTGTTGAGTAAGTTTAGGTGGGGTGAACGGTTTCTCGAACTCAATAAGGAGCCTCTTGAAGCGTATGCTGAAGCGAAAAGTTCTGCTGAACTCGTATCACTCCAGTTTGAGTTTTTTGATATAGAGGTGGAGCAGGATGAATGACGCATACACTGAACTACCATTGATGCGGCTTTCAGACAATGGGGCCACGATACAAAAAGAAACAGTTGTGAAAGAGGTTGCTGTTGAATTACATGCGCTAAACAAACAAGGGCATTTTGAAGTCTATACCACGTTGTTAGCAACTCCGACCGATCTCATTGAACTCCATGCCGGGCATCTTTACTCAGAAGGTTATATCGATCAAAAACCAACAGTTGATTGTATCCAAATTCAAGACAATTCTGGTCTTCAAGTGCTCTACGATGGCTGTGTAACCATTGAACCACGGCAACGGATTGTCACAAGTTCTTGTGGGGCTTGCAATCATCCGAATTTGACCGTTGCCCGCGACAAACCACTTAAGCACGATTCAAGATTTACAGACATTGAATTCCCGCTGCTCACGAACGCATTAGAACTCCTGACACATTCAATGCCACTCTTCCAACAAAGTGGTGGCTGTCATGGAACAGCACTCTTCTCAGTTGATGGATCGATCGATCATGTATCAGAAGATATTGGGCGTCATAATGCCGTGGACAAAACCATCGGCAAAGCCATCCTATCCAACTCAACAATTTTCGAGCATTCTATGCTCCTCTTATCAGGAAGATGTGGTTGGGACATTGTAGCAAAATGTGTACGAGTTGGAATCCCAGCCATTGCATCCCTTGGTGCATTTTCATCTGCAGCGGTAAATTTGGCACGCGAACATAACGTAGCCTTATACGGTTTCGTTACTGAACGAGGGGCTTGGAAAGTAGGATATTGAGGCTGTAAACCTCCAAGCATTGATGAAGCCGATTGATTTCCGTCAAACATGAAGAAGAGCGTGGATGGTAGGACGCCTCTCGATTCCAATCGGTTGCGACTATCAAAAGTCAAATCCACTGCTGCTGGTGTTCCTGCTGCAATCTCTTCGATGAATCATGGTATTCGTAAAATGGGTGTAACAAGGACCGTGCGATCACTTCTCATGGTGAATCAAAAAGATGGTTTTGACTGTCCAGGATGTGCTTGGCCAGACCCTGACCATCGTACCTCATTCGAATTTTGCCAAAATGGTGCCAAAGCGGTTGCAGATGAAGCAATGAAAGCGAACGTCAATGCGTCCTTTTTCGAGAAATACTCCGTTGACGAACTCCTGAAAAAATCTGATTATTGGTTGAACAGTCAAGGTCGGATTGCTCAACCTATGATTTTGGAGCCCAATGCGTCTCATTATACTCCAATCGATTGGGACGCTGCTTTGCGGCACATAGCTTCCACAATTCAGTCTATGCATTCCCCAGAACGTGGCGTTTACTACACCTCTGGCAGAACATCGAATGAGGCAGCATTCCTATACCAAGCATTGGTCCGAGCATTGGGAACAAACAACTTGCCCGATTGCTCGAATATGTGTCACGAATCAAGTGGAAAGGCTTTGACACAAACCATTGGCATAGGAAAAGGGACTGTCCATCTCGAGGATTTCAATCATTCTGATCTGATTCTCGTTATCGGTCAAAATCCTGGGACGAATCATCCGCGAATGTTGACTGCATTGCGCGATGCAAAGAAAAAGGGTGCGAAAATCATCAGCATTAATCCGCTACCAGAAACGGGATTGAAGCGATTTAAACATCCTCAGGATTACATGACGGGTGACGTTAAGTCGACACAATTAGCCGACCTACATGTTCCTGTGCGCATTGGTGGTGATGCTGCACTCCTGAAGGGTGTCATGAAGCAACTCCTGTCCTTGGGTGCAATCGACCGAGATTTTATTGCCACCAAGACAGAGGCGTTTGGAGAATTTGAATCGGGATTAGCCTCCCAAGACTGGCAACAAATTGTTCATGATTCTGGAATCGAGCGTGAGATGATTAACGAAATTGCACAAATGTGCGCTGACTCCAGAGCAACCATCGCTTGTTGGGCAATGGGTTTGACACAGCACAAAAACGGAGTCGCAGTCATTCAGGAGGTCGTTAACCTCCTCCTCATGGGCGGTCATATCGGTCGGCCTGGTGCAGGCCTTTGTCCAGTCCGCGGCCATTCGAATGTTCAAGGGGATCGGACAGTTGGTATTTGGGAGGCTCCGAGCGAATCATTTCTTGCTAAATTAGAACAAGGATTGCAATTTGAATTACCACGAAAACACGGTTACGATGTTGTCCATTCAATTCACGCAATGGAAAATGGTGACGTTGACGTTCTCATCTGTATGGGTGGCAATTTCTTATCCGCAACACCTGACACTCCAAGCACTGCAAAGGCCATTCAAACAGTTGGTTTGACCGTCCAGATTTCAACAAAACTGAATCGTAGCCACCTTGTCAAAGGAAAAACAGCTCTGATTTTACCTGTTATTGGGCGCACTGAATTGGACATTCAATCATCAGGAGGGCAATTTGTCACCGTTGAAAACTCAATGGGCGTGGTTCATCGTTCGAAGGGTAATCTCAAACCAGTTTCAAATGGATTGATGAGTGAACCTGCGCTTGTCGCACAACTTGGACAATTACTTTGTCCAGATGTTCTCGATTGGGCATCATGCATTGGTAATTACGATTCAATTCGGGATATTATGTCAAAGGCTTTGAATGGGTTTGAAAATTACAACGAACGAGTACGTAAACCGTCCGGATTTCTGTTACCGAATCCACCGAGAGATTCTTGTGAGTTTTCGACCCCATCGAGCAAGGCTTCATTCACTGTACATTCCTTGCCTGATGTAACATTGTCAGAAGACCGTTTTGTGTTAATGACAATTCGCAGCCACGATCAATACAACACAACGATCTACGGACTGCATGACAGGTACAGAGGCATTCATGGGAATCGTCGAGTACTTTTCATGAACGCACTTGATATGAGCGAATATGGACTAAAAACCAGAGATATTGTGGACATTACCAGCCATTTCCTAGGAACAAAACGTCACTCAAAACAGTGGATTGTTGTGCCTTATGAGATCCCTCGTCGAAATCTAGCAGCATATTTCCCGGAAGCGAACGAACTCGTACCTCTTGAATCGACTGCCACCATCTCCAACACACCTACATCAAAATGGATTGAGGTCTCTCTCACCAATCCAGTCGATTCGTCAGAAGAGGAATAAGTGACTAGGTATGGGGAACAACGCCTACGTCCGACTTGTTCGCGAGAACAAAACGTATCGTCAATTCTGGCTTGCTGCATTCATTTCGATGTTTGGCGAATGGTTCAATACCATTGCACTCTTCCTCTTGATTCTCAAGTACACAGATTCTGAACTTTTACTAGGAATTCTGATGGCCGTACGAATGGGATGTTTCGCTCTTATGCAGCCATTTTTTGGACTTCTCGCAGATCGGGTTAATCGAAAGAAATTGATGATAATTACCAACATACTGCAGATGTTTCTGGCACTCGTTTTCATCGCTGTCGACGGCCCCGAAGACATGTGGTGGATGTTCCTTTGTTCTGGTGCAATGATGGCCATGCATGGCCTGTATGTTACTGCCGAACGTGCAGCACTACCAAACATCGTACGTAGTGAAGATTTGACAACGGCCAATGCATTGGACAGCGCAACGTGGTCGACAGCACTCTGTTTGGGTGCCTTTGCTGGAGGATTGGTTGTATCCGAATTCGGTGTCAACGTAGCCTTTGTTATCGACTCCGTCACGTTCTTCATAGGAACCATTTTACTGATTCCTCTCAAAGTTCCACAGACCTTTGACAAAATGTCTTCTGGATCAATCATCTCTTCAGCACTCAAGGACATATGGATTGGTCAAAAGAGGATTAAATCAGACCCGCGTTTGTTTCGCATCATTTTCGCAAAAACATCCTGGAACATTGCAGGAGGTGGTTTAGCAGGTGTGTTTCTGGTTCTTGCTGGCAACGATATTGAATTTGTAGGTGCTGCCCTCGGTTTTGGAATCTTCTTCTTTGCACTAGGTGTCGGAACGGGTATAGGCCAAAAACTTGCACGTAGATTGTTCAAAAATTCGGAAAAATGGCCCCGACTCATCGGATTGCTCATTGTTGTGAGCGGCTTGTTTTACCTCTTGGTCGGTTTCAGCTTGAACGGACCTCTTCTAGTAACGCTGGCCTTGGTAACGCTTGCCCATACAGCTAGTGGTGGAAACTGGGTATTGTCTACAGTTCTCACCCAACAATGGGTTGAAGATGAAATGCGCGGACGTGTGTTTTCAACAGATATGCTTCTTTTATCTCTTGGACAGGTAGTATCAACAATATCTGCTGGTTATCTCGTCGAACACGACTACGTGAATTTACAACAAGGAATCTTGGCCTATGCATGCTTAATGATTCTCTCTGGATTCATCTTCACACTGTGGAATCCTAAGAGCACAACTCGTGCTCACAAATCGGTGGAGTAAAGTACCTACGTTCATCAGAATCTTTGTCAATAATGTCCAACTGTAACGTTGAGCTTTCACCCTCTTGGATCGTGACGATGGAAGATGTGCTTGCAGGCAAATAATCCTCGCCAGTTGAAGCAAGAGAGACACGAATGGTGTGGCCTTCTTCGATCATAGCATCAAGTGGCATGAATTCCATCTTGGCATTAATGGTCTCAAGAACAGGGAGCCATGTTTGAATGTCATCGCCGCCAGCATGGTATCGCAGATCCATGATGGCATGTCCTACGTGAATGCATGAACCTTCAAAACAATCTTCGAGGAGTGCGTAAATTTGACCACCAACGCTTGCTGTTGTAACATCGACGTGAAGTCTCGGTGTACCAACAACACGTAGTGTTTCAGTGAGCGGTTCTGTCTCCCATACGGGACCTGATGAAGCATCGGGGAGAATGGTCAGTGAACCACCAACGTTGGACAACTCTCCGCCGAGTGAAGCGACCCATTCTGTAGCATCAGCAGGAGGGTAGCGTGATTCGATTCGCCACTCACCATAGTTGTCTTGCACTTCTATCCATTGTCCTGGTTGAGGTCCGCGCTCTTGGAGGTAGTACTCGAACCATTCCAGTAGGTCTTGCATCCAATCGTATCGAATCATCTCAGGGAATGCTTCACCGCCTCTACCGCCTAAATCACTGCGTTCAAACAACTGCTCTGGACGATCAGGATAATCGTGATCCCATTGCCCAAACAATCCCTTTGCTTCGATGCCTGCATCAATGAGCGCGTTCATCGTAGGAACAGCCATGTGTGGATCGACATTCCAATCGTGCATTCCTTGAATGAGGTAGACGGACCCTTGATAGTTTTCGAGAACTCGGTCGAGGAAATACCGCTCAGCCCAGTAATCTCCAAAAACTTCCGAACCCAATAAGTAGGCCGATGTTCCAGTTCCCGGTCCAATCAAATAGTCAGGGCATATGTTTTGGTAATCTTCTTCATCACCATCGATGCCATATGAACCATAAACACCGTTGTGCATAATTGGTGCACGTGCCTCAGCGCTACCGTTTCTCCACATCAACTCTTTAACGCCAATAAGTCCAGAAATTGGTACGATTGTCTTGAGATAGTCATGTTCGTTTCCGAACATAGCTGCTTGCCATGGCGTCGATCCATCATAGGATTTTCCAATCAAACCAACATTTCCATTGCTCCAATTTTGTTCAGCCAACCAGCGTACTGCGGCATCGTTCCCCAATTGCTCTGCGTTACCCATCAAATCCATGCAATGATTTGACCTACCCGTACCGGACACGGAAATTTGCGCAAAGGCATAACCATGAGGTAAGATTTGATCGATAATCATCGAGCCAAGCCAGCTTCCAGGAACTTCAATCGTAGGTGTTTGAACGGATGGTTCTTGGAAGTATGGCCCAATTTCAGCGATGACAGGTACTTTCACTCCATCCTCGACATCGGGCCTCCATACGGCGAGGCTGATAAGTCCATTCGGTGCTGCACCACCCTCTTCGAGCGGTAGTTGGTATTCGACAAAATGATGCGTCGAATTCCACTCGTTGGCCGTTTCTAAAACCTCATATGTACCGTTCTCCAATACATACCCATGAGGTCCGTCCGTACTGTAATCTTGCAAATATCGCTTCCACAACGGTACATATTCACCATTCGATGAATCATTCTCACCCGTGATTTGGGTAACTGCATTGCCAAAATTTGCAGATAGGAACAAAAACACAATGCACACTGCAATCGTTGCACCAAGCACCGCATTGAATGATTTTGAGATATCCTTTTCCACATCAAGCAAGATGGCATCTGTCTCGATGTCGTTCGTCATGCTTATGACACGCAACGCATGTTCTTCAATCCGTCGGACTGCTGCACAATGAATAATCCTCAAGTCCTTCGGTTGATTGGGTGTGTTGTAGGGAGCGTCATTTATGTCAGACGAACTGTATCGTGGCTTGCCTAAGAACTTGCCACCACACCCTGGTCTCGACCCGAATGTTGACCATGCCCCTATTCGAAAGCAAATCCTGACGCCTTCCGAGGAGCGTTTGGCACTGCAGAATGCTCTTCGATACTTTGACGATGAACATCATAGTGTGCTATCGAAGGAATTTCTGGAGGAATTACGAACTTACGGCCGAATCTACATGCATCGGTTCCGGCCAAATTTCAACATACATGCACGCTCAATTCACGATTATCCAGCCACATCGATGCAAGCAGCCGGCATCATGCTCATGATCGACAACAACCTCGATCCTCGTGTTGCTCAATTTCCGAATGAATTGATTACGTACGGTGGCAATGGGGCAGTCTTCCAAAATTGGGCTCAATATCGCTTGGTGATGAATTATCTTTCAGAAATGACGGATGAACAAACACTTGTCATGTATTCTGGACACCCTTTGGGCTTATTTCCATCGAACAAGGATGCTCCACGAGTTGTTGTAACCAACGGTATGATGATTCCAAATTACTCCACCACAACAGATTATGAACGACTCAACGCAATGGGTGTTACTCAATATGGTCAAATGACTGCAGGTTCGTACATGTACATCGGGCCCCAAGGCATTGTACACGGTACAACAATAACGCTCATGAACGCTGCTCGTATGAAATTTGGAGTTTCATCGGACAGTGATTTGGGTGGTTTATGTTTTGTTACATCTGGTTTAGGAGGCATGTCAGGTGCTCAAGCGAAAGCTGCTGTCATTGCTGGCGCAGCTTGCATTGTAGCCGAATCAAACCCCATCGCTGCTGAAAAAAGGCACCAGCAAGGTTGGGTGGAGCACCTAGCATACGATCTTGATGAGGCCATTGACAAAATGCTTGCAGCATCACAACAGAAGATTGGAACATCCATTGGCTATGTCGGAAACATCGTTGACTTATGGGAGCGAATCGTTGAACGTGATGTCTTTATTCACTTGGGAAGTGACCAAACGTCTCTCCACAACCCGTATCAGGGAGGCTATTTTCCTGCTGGCTTGTCATTTGAAGAATCACAAGAACTGATGCATGAGGAGCCTGAAGAATTCAAGACATTGGTCCAAGCATCACTTCGTAGACACGTCGCAGCAATCAACAATCGTGTAGACAAAGGTATGTTCTTCTGGGATTACGGTAACGCTTTCCTTCTTGAATCAGGTCGTGCAGGTGCAGATGTTTTTGTTCAAGAGGGCGTCTATCGTTATCCGTCCTATGTGGAAGACATCATGGGGCCACTGTGTTTTGATCGAGGTTTCGGGCCCTTCCGTTGGGTTTGCTCATCTGGATTGGACGCAGACCTCAGTGAAACGGATCGGATTGCTGAGGAAGTGCTTTCGCAAATGTATGAAGAAGAATCTGATGCAGACGTGAAACAGCAAATTCAAGACAATCTTCGTTGGATTCGTGAAGCGGATGATCATCAACTCGTCGTCGGTTCCAAAGCCCGCATTTTGTATGCTGACGAGCAAGGTCGTACGCGTATCGCTCGTGCCATGAACAAAGCGATTGCAGAAGGTCGTATAAGCGCACCAATCATTCTTGGTCGCGATCATCACGATGTCAGCGGTACTGACTCGCCATATCGCGAAACCGCAAACATTCGCGATGGATCAAAATGGACAGCCGATATGTCGGTTCACAACTTCGTTGGTGATGCTATGCGTGGTGCTACCTGGGTGAGTTTGCACAATGGAGGAGGCGTTGGCTGGGGAGAAGTTTCAAACGGTGGTTTTGGAATGGTTATCGATGGTTCCGCTGATTCAGAACGACGCCTACAATCGATGCTACATTGGGACGTCAGTTACGGTGATGCTCGACAAGCTTGGGCTAGGAATTCGGGTGCAATCAAATCAATTGAACGTGCGATGGACATCAATCCACAGTTGCGTGTAACGGTACCAAAAATTGTCGATGACAACCTTTTGGATGATTTACTTGGAGACGATTAAAATGCGTAGCCGAACTGTGACACTCGATGGTACAACGTTGAATACGTTGGACGTCTTTGATGTGTCATACGGAAATGCACTCGTTGAAATTTCAGATGATGCAATGCAACGTGTGCAAATTGCTCGAAACGTCGTTGATCGAATCGTACAAGGGGATGAAACAGTCTACGGCATCAATACTGGATTTGGATCGCTCGTTCATACACAGGTGAGTCATGATGAAGTTGAACAACTCCAACTGAACTTAATTCGATCTCACGCTACAGGTATCGGCCCAAATCTTTCAACTGAAATTGTCCGCTCAATGATGTGTGTTCGCCTCAACTCACTCGTCAAAGGACACTCTGGATGCCATCCTGATGTTGTCTTGCAATTGCAAGCGTTCCTTAACCATCGAATTCACCCGATTGTTCCTCGTATCGGCAGTCTTGGCGCAAGTGGAGATCTTGCACCGTTATCCCATCTGGCCTGTGCACTCGTTGGCGAAGGACCAGTTGAGTACAACGGGCTAGTAATCGATGCCATGGATGCTCTTCGAGAATGTGAAATGGCTCCGCTCAGCCTGAGAGCAAAAGATGGCTTATCGCTCATCAATGGCACAAGTCTCATCACAGGCATGCTTGCTATTGCTGTTGAACAGTTGCGACAGTTGCTCACATACGCGGACATTGTTGCTGGCATGTCAATCGATGCAACAGAATCAACTCTTACACCATTTGATCAGAGGATACACCAGACGCGCCCTCACTTGGGCCAACTCTTTGTAGCGTCAAGAATGGTTGAAATTATGTCCGATTCCAAAATCCTTCATGACCACACCAATTGCAATCGTGTTCAAGATCCATACTCATTCCGATGCATACCACAAGTACATGGTCCAGTCCAGGAATCTTTTCAGAAATTGATTGATACCGTTTCGATTGAATTGAACTCCTCCACAGACAATCCTCTCATATTCCCGACACCCGAGAATCCCGGGTCGCATGAAGTTGTATCTCAAGGCAACTTCCATGCAGAAGTTCTCGCTCTAGTTGCAGATGCGATGAGTCTGGGATTGTTTGAATTGTCCTCAATAAGTGAACGTCGAATCGACCAGATGCTTGATCCAGCCCGGCGTGCAATACGTCCTTTCTTGGCAGAGAATCCTGGCCTGGAATCTGGTCTGATGATTGTACAATATGTAGCTGCAGCCTCTATCGGAGAACTGCGCGGGCATGCAAACCCACGTACAGCTTTCTCTACCACAACATCAGCTGGCCAAGAAGACCATGTGAGCATGGGCGCAACTGCAAGTTGGAATCTTTTGGAGGCCATACAGCGTTGTAGGGAGGTACTTGCTTGTGAGGCGTTTGTGGCGCATAGGGCAATCAAATTGATCGACAAACCATCATCGACATGCATTGAATCTTTGATTCGTTGCATGAACAATGTTGTACTGCCAGGAATTGATGATCGTAACACCAGTGAAGAGATACGAACGATAGCTGCAGAGTTCACATCGTCGAGTTGGTTGTCCGTCATACAATCATTGCTTGAAAAGCCACTGCGGAAATCACTCTGAGAAGAACTGCATTTCAAGTTGATCAAGTCCGGTGAGCTGGCGTATACGGAATAGAGCAATTGCCCGTTCTTGAGTATCGTTGATGTTTGCTACAACATAGCGTTCCAATTCCGTAGCTCTGCGAATCTTTTCTTCAACCAAGGTGTACTCAGAATACATTAATTCCACGTCTGTGGAATACAAGCTTGCTTCAATCTCTGAGGTATCCAGGCCCATTCTTCTCCATTGTAGGATACGGCGCTGAAGTATTTGTTTGGTGAATCCACTCCGTGGAAGTTTTGTTAGAAGGACAAGTTTTGGAGTTCCATCCTCATTCAAGTCCATTTCGAGGTTCTTTTCAGTGCTGCTGCCAGGGATTGGTGAAGTTTCCTCACTATCAGTTTGAACGGTCACCTCATTTGACCTGATTTCAAGAATCGGTGCTTCTCTCTTGATTCTCGATAATTCTTGTCGATTGTAGCTCGATTCGGACATTGAGAGGTAGATTGACCAACGACTCATCGCCACTTTTTCGGCCAACGATCGCAGCATGGAATGCACGGCCTCAAATCCATGAATCGAAACCAACCACTCAAGGCCCTCAATGAAAAGAAGACCTTGGTCGGATGAAACCAACGCCTCTGTGAAAT
>JAAXIR010000102.1 GCA_012270265.1 Candidatus Poseidoniales archaeon | reverse complement strand
GCTGGCAAATGGCTTACCTCCTCATGACTTACTTCGGCCAGCAAGGACGACGTGAGGCACAAAAACTCCTAGAGCGTAACGCACAAGATGGAGACCGATTGCTTGGTGCTTTCAACCGACCAATGCCACATTGGTTGGATTTCTTCAACTACACCATGTTCGTCGACCGAGACGGCAAGTTCCAACTCGGCATGCTCTCGACCTCTGCATTCAAGCCACTGGCTGCAAGCATGGGACCAATGCTCAAGGAAGAGTCCTTCCACTTGGGAACTGGATCCAATGGACTACGTCGAATCATCAAGGCTGGTGTCATTCCTCAAGACATGCTCCAGCGCTACATGAACAAGTGGGTCTCTACCGCACACGATTTGTTCGGTGTCGACTCCTCCTCCTCCGCTCACTGGGCATACGTCTGGGGAATCAAGGGACGCTGGGACGAGCGAAAGAAGCAAGATGCTGAAATCGACGTCGACAAGGAAGTCCTCAACCAAGAAGCTCGTGGCCACTACCACGATGAAATCGTTCGAGAAGTCAACAAACTCAACGGCTACCAAGAAGAAGGTGCAACACCGTTCTACGTTGCTCACGAGAACTTCAACCGAGACATCGGTGACTGCAAGGGAATGCGCTACACCGTCGAAGGTGAGAAGTTCGAAGGCAGTGACGATGACTGGAACGCCTACATCCGCTCTGTTCTACCAACCGCAGAGGATGAAGAAGCTCTCAAGGAGTACTTCAAACTCGAGTGGATTGCGAACAAGCCATTGACGGCTCGACAACTCGAGTCCGGAATTGGCGCAACTGCCTGAGTGGGATCAACATGATTCCAGTCGAGTTGTTCGGCATCAATGCCGATATGGTTGAGCGATTCTACGATGAATTGCCTGGACTTGTCGAGGATGCTTTCGAAGACAAGCCCTACGTCGATGCTTTGTTTGCCATCGAAGCGGAGCGTTCTCTTGAACCCCTCACCATCGCTGATGGATGGGCCAAGAACACACCACTGGTTTGGAACGATGACCTCGAGAACGAAGTCCTGATGGCGCTACGAACCATCGCTTACCCGAAGGTGAACTTGCTCGAGCACATCCTCTCTCTCGACAACATCGACACCGTTCGATTGTCACAGTGGATGCACTTTTCGACCAACGTCTATCCAATCTACTCTCGAAAAGCCTGCGAAACCTTGACCCGAATGGGCGTACCTACACCGTTCGATCGAAACGATATCGCATCCTATGGATTGTACGTCCAACGCTTAGAAGGACTCAAACAGTATGCCCCTGCCCATGGCCTGCCGGAGATCGGTCTTCCACGAGCCCGAATCCTCCAGCTTGGCTTGGAGCGATTTGAATGAACCTGTTTTGGTTGCATACACGATTGCTCATTGTTGCTATCATTTGGGGACTTGGTTGGACGGCTGGACGCGTCGTTGCAACAGATTTTCCACCCATCACTGCAGCATGGATTCGCTACATCATCGCTGTCGCTATGTTCCTTGTCTGGCTCAAGATGACAGGGAAATTCCGAATTCCAACCAAGGAAGAATGGAAGCGTTTGTTCTACATCGGTTTCTTCTCAACCTTCCTGTATCAGGCCTTCTTCATGTATGGAATGCGTTACACCGCAGCAGGTGATGCATCGCTGATGATCACCTTCAATCCCATCATTACAGCCCTTCTCGCTATTCCATTCCTTGGTGAGAAGATGACCAAGCGACTCGGAGCAGGACTCATCATCGCACTCTCTGGTGTAGCGATTCTCTTCGTTTACTCACCAAATGTCGATATCCCTGTCGATGAACGCATCCTTGGAAACATCCTCATTATTTTCTCAGCAGGGGCTTGGGCATCGTCAACCATCTTCATGAAGAAGGCCATGACAACAACAGCCTCAGATTCAAACGAACCACTTTCGCCTTTGGAACTCACAGTTTGGGCTTCTGTGGTTGGACTCTTCATCCTCACACAATGGGCGGGCTACGAAATCGTCGATGAGGGATGGCCTCAATTCAATTGGGAAGTCATCACTGGAATCGTCTTCCTTGCCGTCTTCTCGACCGTGATCGCCTATGTCTGGTTCGCAGAAGGTATCCGAACCATCGGAGCAGCGAAATCAGCCCTCTACGTCTACCTTGTACCACCGTTCGGTATCCTCGGTGGTGTCATCCTCCTCGGTGAGAAACTCGTCCTTTCTCTCCACGTAGCGTTCGTTCTAAGAGTCGGTGGTGTCGCCATCGCCCAGAGCGATAAGCATGATGAAGCCCAAGCCACTGGAACGAATCATGGCGATTGAACGTGTAGCCGTTATCGGTGCAGGAACCATGGGCGCAGGTATTGCCCAAGTTTGTTGCCATGCAGGTTGGCCGCGAGGCGTGTACGATGCGTGTCGGGAAGGAGTGGTCCGG
>JAAXIR010000044.1:6565-12228 GCA_012270265.1 Candidatus Poseidoniales archaeon | reverse complement strand
GAAATCTGTTTTCGCTCTTCAAGACCATCGTCGGACATGGCTTTTCCTGAATCTGTCAAGGACCATGTTCTCGTCCGATGTTCAACGACTTCAATCAGTTGTCTGCGTCCTTTGAAGTGAGCAAGAAGGCGTTCGGAGAGATCCTCCTCATCAGCAGGCAAGGATGTGAGGAACATGGCTCGTGCTTGGAGTTCTGATTTCAATGCAGACGTATCCTCACACACGAATGTTCCTGATTCGAGTTGGACACCGAGTTTCTTCAACAGTCCAACACCGGGGCCTGCTTCGTGTCGTTCGAACTTCGCTTGCAACTTGGGCATCGTAGGCTCGTCTTGGGATGAAATCCATGACCATAGGCGTGCTTCAAGCAGCCCATTGGTGATAGCATTGTGACCCTCTTGTCCAGGATGAATCGTACGCCGTACACTTTCTTGGACCTCGACGAATCCTTTGTCGCTCAAACCTTGACCTGCTCCAACAGCGACTGCTTGGTCGTTCCAATCGCACGCATTCATGATTTGGTCGAGCGAATGAACATCGTTGCTTGCTGCAAGCATAGCACGCAGCATTCGACGCTCAGGATTTGTGAGCTCAACCGTACCGGTCATAGCGTTGCGATTGTGCCAAATGGTTTCAATTCACCGCAAAATTATCCTGTGAGGCCATCAGTCTCCATCACGGTCGAACTGTGACAGTATGGTGTTTAATTCGCGTTGACGCTCTTCGAGCTCTGCTCGATCTTTCTTGGAAAGTTCAGCATCCTTGAGTTTCTCGGTAATCTCTTCGATTTCTGCACGGGCACTGAGTCGAGACTCATCGAGTTTCTTGCGTTCTTGGACCATCTTACGCTTTGCTGAGCGTTGCTTGGTGACCTCTGCTTGTTCGTAGACGCTATCGGACAACTCAACCGATGTTGGGAATGGAATGTTGATGTTTTCCTTACCAAATCGTTCGTCAATGTTGCGCAAGAGCCAGTCACGTGCCACGTATTCGTCACTGTAATCTTCGACCCATGTGTAGACACGGAAGATTTTTGCAAAGTCTGCGAGCTCGTGAAGCAGAATTCGTGGTTCTGGCTTGTTGATAACGTATGGACACTCCTTTGCAAGTTGGAGCAATGTGTACTTGACGTGGTCGATGTCTTCTCGGTAATCAACACCAATATCGAGGACGATCGAGATACGACGAGCAACACCATCGCCACCACCACGCGCATGGTTGATGACTTTGGACTCGACAAGCGTGTTGTTCGGAATGACAACAAGACGCTCATCTCGGGCGAGCTCCTTCGTTGAGAGAATGCCAACGGAAACGACAGAGCCCCATGTTCCTTCGACTTCGATTCGGTCGCCAACCTCAAAGGGTCTGTCGATAGCAAGTAGGAAAGAGTTGACGATGTTTCCAAGCGTTTGCTGGACAGCGAGACCGATAATCAGCGAAAAGACCGCCAAGGAGGCGAGAATTCCAAACAATTCGATACCAAGTTGATCCAAAGCGAAATACAGTCCTGCAAACCACACAACAGCACGCAAAAAGAAAACGATAATCGAATTACTACCAGAGACAGTGACGCTTCCTTGGGAACTGAATTGATCCATCAAAACGGGTATGAGATGCTTGATTGAGACGCTCAAAATCGAAGCACTGAGAATCACATAGAAGGCAGCGAACAACGGTTCGGATGCTTCGAAGGTGGAGCTTGAGGTGCCCAAAATCCAGCGTATCGTCAATTGTGCACCGACAGCGAGAATCAATGCATATGCTCGATTTGCAAGTGGACGATGAAGGTAATCATCCCAATCAGCCTCCGTAGAGGTCACGAACCGCCACCAAGGACGAATAACTGCGTACTTGGCAAGCACGAGCGAAAGCAGAGTGAGCCCAATAGCGATCGCCAAACGAATGTAATCGTTGAGCGCATTGATTTCATCGAGGTACTGTTGATAGTCCATGGTAACCCTTAGCGAAATCCGGCGTACCCGAATATAAAAGGATACCACCTATGCCTCGGTTGTCTGGTTCAAATCGACCTCAGCCAAATTACATCGTTGTTTCAACAAATGACAGACAATATGAAAGAGTCCAAGCAAATCGGTGTGCCATGGAACACCGAAATTCCCTCAACATCATCAATTCCAGTTTCCTCATCGGAATGCCGCTCTTAGCCATTGTGAGCGTCGTTTTTTACAGTCTGAAATACGGGATTTCATGGGCCGAACCACTCATCTTCGTTGGTTTTTACCTTGCTTGTGGACTCTCTATTACGGCAGGATATCACCGCTTGTTCAGTCATCGCACCCACAAAGCAGCGTGGCCGATGCGTTTGTTCTATGCTCTGTTTGGTGCAGCAGCCTTCCAGAATTCAGCCATCAAATGGTGCAGCGATCACCGACGACACCATCTCAAGACCGACGAAGAAGAAGACCCTTACACGGTGAAGAAAGGATTCATGTGGGCACACATGGGTTGGGTCATGGTCGACCAAGGAGAGGAAATCGTTGAGCACGTTGAAGACCTGCAAGCTGACAAAATCCTTGCTTGGCAAGATCGCCACATTTTCCTCATTGGATTCTTGGTCGGAATCGTCTTGCCTGGTGCAGTCGGATATCTTGCACTTGGCGGAATGCATGGCTTCCTTGGAGGTATGATCTACGGTGGTTTCCTTCGCGTTGTCGTCGTCCACCATGCCACCTTCCTCATCAACTCAGCAGCGCACACGTGGGGTACACAACCGTACTCAACAGCAAACACGTCCCGTGATTCACCAATTCTCTCTTTCTTTACCTTTGGAGAAGGGTACCACAACTTCCACCACACCTTCCAGGCTGATTATCGCAATGGACACAAGTGGTACCATTGGGACCCATCAAAGTGGTGGATTAAGGCTGCATCGTGGTTCGGTATGACCAAAGATTTGCACAAGATTCCAAAGAAATCGATCGAGTCTCAGAAAATGAAGACAGCGTTCGAGCAGTCATCTGGAAGCGAGGATGTTTCAAGCGAGGTTCAAGCAAAACTCACCCAATGCGTTCAGCAACTCCGAAAAGGTTTCACTGATTTGATGAAGCGGAGAGAGGAATACCAACTTGCCAAAACGGAACGAAAGAAAGAGTCGAAAGATGCTTGGAAGCAACGCAAGGAAGCCCACAAGGCACGAATCAGAGCGTGCAAGGAGCAAATTGCTCAGGCTCGTATGGAATTCAAACAATTGATGCAATCCATCAAACTCAACCAACCGATTGCATCGGTTTGAATCAGTAGAGCGGTTCAAGTTCTCCGTCTGCAACATAGAGACTTGGCCCTGATGCGAGGTAGTAAACAGCGCCACGACCATCTCTCGAATCTGCTGCAGTAGCGTTCGGATTGTCAGCACAGCCATCTGTGCAACCATCAGCAAATGCAACGTAGACACGTCCCTGTCGGTCGATGTGTAGGTCGTTAAAATCGAGCAGGTTACGGTTTGAACCACCTATGTCTCGACAATCGCCAGAATTCAAGCAGATCGAACCGACTTGAACAGGGTCATCTGTGACACGATAGGTGTGGAAGGTAGGATTCTCGTCGAGAGCGTTTAGACTGAACGTGATGTAGAGGTGATAGGTTGCATTGTTCGGAGCGTAATGGGCGTTCCCATTCCAAGGATTCCCGTCGATATCGGATTGATTGAGCATCTCGGTGTTCTCACTACCGAGATAGGTGATGGCGATTCGACCGGGGTCACCTGCATCCGTCTGAGGGAAGACTGTCGAGATGACACCTGCTGGTGAAATACGTATGCTCTCTTGTTCCCATGTTTCGCCGGAATCCGTCGACCTCGACATGTAGACGCCTTCATCTGCACCAGTCCATACGTGATACGCGTTGGAATCGGTATCGGTTGATACCTCAGAATTCTTTCTTGGATTGGGCGTTCCAGCGTCACTGCCCATCGTACGCTCAAACCACGAGAATCCGTTGTCTTTCGAGACAATAACGGTTGGTGTTGCTACACGAGGCGTGACATAGACTGTACCATCAGGAGCTGTTGAAATCGCTCCATGGAGGCCACCATTTGTCGTAGCGAGGCCAATGATTTGACCACCAGTGGCAAAGGTCGCACCACCATCAAAACTCGTGAAACAGAAGATACCTGCAAGTTTGTTGTAACAGTAGTACACGGCTGTCTCATAGAATCCGCTGGTGAATTGTCCAAGGGCTCCATAGCCTGAATCCGTCCAAGGGCCACTTGCCAGTTTGATGTGATCGTTGAGTGGTGTTGTTCCTGAGTCGTGCGGGTTGCCCATCCACGTTTGGCCATCATCGTCGCTCCAACAAATCCACGATGTTTCCAATCCAATCATCTGGACACCAAAAACGCGGTCTGTGATTGGATCGACCCAACCATACGGATCACTGGTTGTTGGAGAACATGCGACAGGATCTTGCGTTTCTTCCCAAGACTGGCCACCATCACAGGAACGCATGACCTTCTCCATGGCGATAAAGAAAATGCAACCACTCGACGTAATACCAATGCTGGGTTCTTTTCCAGTTTCTCCCACATCACTGAATTGGAATGTCATGTTGATTGGTGTCATATCGAGGGAAGCTCCTGTTTTGTCTGTGACAAAGATTCTTGGATCTTCTTCAACGACTGGAACGGGTTCAGGAATGATTTCTTCCTCTCCAAAACAACCTGAGAGAGAAACGGTAGCCATGAGCAGGGCAAGCAGTACAGCCTTGGTGCGCATGAAAGAACCCGTCATCTACCCCGTAATGACCTTAGTGGATACTAATTTTGGCCAAAATCGTCCAAAGTTGGTGCAGAAAGGGGTCTTGCAGTTGATTCAATGGTCTGTTGCTGGTTTGCATCCATGACCCATTTTTGCTCATCAATGTCGTTTGAAGTTCGTCTCTGGACAAACAATAGTAATGAGGCAAGGAGCGCGAGTCCAAGCCCGATACGCCACCCTATGTCAAAGAAAGAATCCATCCCCGCATTCTTTGGAAACAGATCCGTTGCGTCAGGCACACCATCGCCATCTGAATCGTATTTTGCTGAAGCATCAAATGGGAAGGCATCAGCATTATCACCAACGCCATCACCATCGGAATCCAGCCATTCGTATGCACTGTCTGGGAAGGCATCCTTGTTGTCCCCAACACCGTCATAATCACGATCGAAACATTCTGTCGCATCTTGTGGCCATACATCCGAATTGTCACCACATCCATCGCCATCGGAATCCATCCATTCAGTAGCATCATCAACAAAGGCATCGCTGTTATCGCCTACACCATCGCCATCTGAATCAAGCCATTCCGATTCGTTCAGTGGGAAAGCATCGAAATTATCTCCATAAGAGTCGTTGTCTGAATCGGCCCATTCGTCCGGATTCCTTGGGAACACATCGCCATTGTCACCATACCCATCTCCATCCTCATCGGACCATTCATCAACATCGTTTGGGAATGCATCGACGTCATCACCAATACCATCTCCATCACGATCCGGGCAACCCAGTGGAATCAACGAGTAGCCAGAAACATTCGGACAATCATCACTGTTATCGCCGACACCATCGCCATCGGAATCGATCCAAACAGCCTCATCGCGAGGTAAAGCGTCAAAAGTGTCTAAGACACAATCCTCATCCGTAACGAGCAAGACGTTTGACGAAATA